>JBBRKH010000058.1:0-9325 GCA_038217965.1 Sphingomonadales bacterium
CAGCCCAAGAGCCAGCGCAACATATTTGTTGCCGAAAGGCAGCGCGCCGGGCTCCATCGATTGATCGGCCGAATCGCCGATCGGCGCGCTCAGCTGGAACAGGATCATCGACACCAGGATGACGAACAGCGTGAACAGCCAATATTCCTTGCGACACGCGCGACCGGAAAAGCTCGCATATTTGCGCAAAGGTTCGAACATCAGGCTCATCGGCGTCTCCGCAAGGTCAA
Source organism: Sphingomonadales bacterium (assembly GCA_038217965.1). GTDB lineage: Bacteria > Pseudomonadota > Alphaproteobacteria > Sphingomonadales > Sphingomonadaceae > Sandaracinobacteroides. Next base: position 231 of record JBBRKH010000058.1, read on the forward strand.
GATCCGAGTGTGGCACCCGCTACAGGCAGTGTCACCCGCAAACTGCCGAACGAAGCCAAGCCCGCCCGGCCTGGCCGGACGGGCGCCTTTTCATCCGCTCCGATCAATTGGCGCGGTCGGTCTTCGGCTCGTTGACCACCTCTGCCACATCGGTTGCCACATCGCTGACGGCGTCCGATACGGCGTCCGCCGCGGTTGCAACCGCAGCTGCCACTCCATCCTTGATCGACACCTCGACCTTGCGATCGTTGGCATAGCTTGCCCCGTCGGCAACGATGTCCGCCGGCTTGTCCATGTCAATGCGGTCCTCCGCAATGCCGGCAGCCGCCAGCACGGCAGCCACCTTCTGCGCCCGGCTTCTTGCCAGCTCCTCGTTGGCCACCGGATCGCCGGTGGCGTCGACAAAGCCGGACACGGAAACCCGCGCGCCTGGATTGGCATCCAGATAATCCCTCAGTCTGGCCGATTCGCCTTCCAGCTCGTTGGCAACATCGCTTTGCCCCACGGAGAATAAGACGATGAGCAGCGGCTTGCCGTCACGCAGCTGCGACAGCAGGCCTGATCCTTGCGAGACATCCGCCGCGGCCGCTGCCACGGCGACCGGCTGCGCAACCGGCCTCTCCCGCTTGCCGACCATCGAGAACAGCAGCGCCAGCACGCCTGCCCCGAGCAGAACCCAGGCCAGCGTGTAGCTTTTCGGCTGGAAGAGATACGGTGCTGCATCGGGAACCGTGCCGCCGAGGCTGCTCGGCGCCTTGCGCTCGCCGAACAATGTCGCGGCAAACGGGTCGGGCACGGAATAAATCTCGTCGGCGGCGCCCGGCGGCTCCAGCGAGAAAAATCCGCGCAGCCCCGCCGGCAGCCCACGATAGATGCTGGCATTGCCGTTGGCGAGCATTGCGGCGATCCCGCCGGCATTGGGCGTTTCGCCGGCACCCTTGCCGAGCGCGCCCAGCGCCAGAGGCGCAGCAAAGGCAAGCAGGCTCTGCACACTCGTCGGCTTGGCGCCCACCAGGCCGGCAATTGCGTTGGCAACCGTCTCCGCCTGCGAACCCAGCAGCGAATTCGCAACGCCGGCCCCTTGCGCCATGAAGGCCTTGCGCGATGTCTCGTCGGCAAGCCGCGAGCCCAGCGTGTCGAGCGGATTGCCGTTTGCCGACACGCTGTTGACCAGGCCGAGCAGGTCTGCGCCGCCGGCACTCTTTCCGAGTGTCGCTGCGCCGGCCAGCAAGGTCGGGATGGCAGCCGCCAGCCCGCGCCCGGTTGCCGAGCCACTTTCGCCAAGCAGCGCAGCAATCTGCGATATGGCGTTGGGTGAGAACGCGCCTAGAACAGTTTCTACCAAATTCGCCATGTCTGGACCCCTTTGTTCCATCCCCGCCGCCACCACTTTCAGCGGTCGACTCGTGAAAGTCTAGACGCGCAATTCTGTCCATTCAAGCGGCAGTTTATGTGTCCAACTTAGTTGACAATGCTTTGCCGCCTGAAACTCAGCGCTTCCGCGATATGCGACCGCCCCACCTGCTCGCAACCTTCCAGGTCGGCTATCGTCCGCGCCACCCGCAAAGTGCGGTGCCAGCCGCGCGCCGACAGCCGCAAGGCATCCGCGGCCTGTGCCAGCAGCCGTTTGCCGGCCTCGTCCGGCGTTGCTGAATCTTCCAGAAGCTTGCCATCGGCCTCCGCATTGGTGCGCGCCGCCGATCCGGCATAGCGTGCCGATTGCAGCGCCCGCGCCGCGCCCACCCGTGCTCGCACCTCGGCGCTGCCTTCCGCCGGCGGCGGCAGGGCGAGGTCGCTCGCCTTCACCGCCTGCACGTCCACATGCAGATCGATGCGGTCCAGCAGCGGCCCGGAAATCTTCGTCTGATAATCCGCCGCGCATTTCGGCGCCCGGGCGCACGCCAGCGCGGCGTCCGCCAGATGCCCGCAGCGGCACGGGTTCATCGCCGCAATCAGCTGGACCCGCGCCGGATAGGTTGCATGCACGGCGGCGCGGGCAACCTGCACCTCGCCGCGCTCCAGCGGCTGGCGCAGGCTGTCCAGCACGCCGCGCTGGAATTCGGGCAGTTCGTCCAGAAATAGGACACCCAGGTGCGCCAGGCTGACTTCGCCCGGCTTTGCCCGTGCGCCGCCGCCCACCAGCGCCGGCATGGAGGCCGAATGGTGCGGGCTGCGAAAGGGCCGCGCGCGGGAAATCCGCCCGCCGTCAAGGGTGCCCGCCATCGAGGCAATCATGGCAACTTCCAGCGCTTCGGTCGTCGAAAGATCCGGCAATATCCCCGGCAGGCATGCCGCCAGCATGGATTTCCCCGCGCCCGGCGGCCCGCACATCAGCAGGTTGTGGCCGCCAGCCGCGGCAATCTCCAGCGCGCGCTTCGGCGTCTCCTGGCCCTTCACTTCGCCCATGTCCGGCCCGCTGAATGGCTCCGCCGTGAGCGCGGCACGCGGCGGTGGCGGCAGTGGCTGGCTGCCCTTCAGATGCGCAATCAGCGCGTGCAGATCCGGTGCCGCAACGATTTCGATCGCGCCCGCCCCCTCGGCCAGCCAGGCCGCCTCTGCCCCCTGCGCCGCCGGGCAGATCAGCCCCAGCCCCATCTGCGATGCGTGCAACGCCGCGAGCAGCACGCCCGGCGAAGGCGTGATCCGCCCGTCCAGAGACAATTCCCCAACCGCCACGTAGCTGGCCAGCGATTCCGCATCGAGGATGCCGAGGGCACCCAGCAGCCCGAGCGCGATCGGCAGATCATAGTGCGATCCCACCTTGTCGAGATCGGCCGGCGCCAGATTGACGGTGATCTTCTTCGCCGGCATCGCCAGCCCCAGCGCCGCAAACGCCGCCGTCACCCGGTCGCGGCTTTCCTTCACCGCCTTGTCCGGCAGGCCGACCACCACGAAGCTCACCAGCCCGGATGCCAGCTGCACCTGCACGTCGACCGCGCGCGCCTCCAGCCCCAGATATGCAACCGTTGCAACGCGGGCGACCATAAGCCCCACCAACCCCCACCATGGTCCGACCCACGCAGATGCCCTTGCTAGCGGCGCTTTCGATCCGGCGCCACCCACAACGCTTTTATTTTCGGGCGCTGCCGCTGGAAGCGCGGGCATTTTTCTGGCGCTGCCGGATGCAGCGCGGGCATTTTTCTGGCGCCGCCGGTTGCGGCTCGGGCATTTTTCTGGCGCCGCCGGTTGCGGCTCGTTATGCTGCAATTGCGAACAGTTCCAGCAGGTGCCGCGCCGATGCCAAAAAACCGTCCGATCGCGCAGAATGCCGACATCCGCTTCCTCGGCCGGCTGCTCGGAGACGTGATCCGCGAAACCGGTGGCGAAGCACTTTATGGCCGCATCGAGGACATCCGCTCCACTTCGGTCGACAGGCATCGCGGACGCGGCGCAGTGGCCGATGTGGCGAGGATCCTCGCCTCGCTCACGCTCGATGAAACGCTCGCCTTCACGCGCGGCTTCATGCATTTTTCCATGCTCGCAAATCTCGCCGAAGACCGCCAGGGCGGTGGGATCGATGGTGGCAGCACGCTGGTGGAGGCGTTCGCTTCGCTCGCCGACCGCGGTGTCGACCGGGCCACGGTGCTCGACACGCTTTCGCGTTCGCTGGTGATGCCGGTGCTCACCGCCCACCCCACCGAAGTCCGCCGAAAGAGCATGATCGATCACAAAAACCGCATCGCCGAACTGCTGGAGCTGAAGGATACAGGGGCTGAAGAAACCCCGGATGCCGAGTTGATCGACGATGCGCTGAAGCGTCAGATCATGCTGCTGTGGCAGACCCGACCGCTGCGCCGCGAGCGCCTGTTCGTGGCCGACGAGGTGGAAACTGCACTGGCCTGGCTGCGGGACGATTTCCTGCCTGTCATCCCCGCGCTGTATGCGCGATGGGATCGGGCGCTGGGCGCGAGAACGCCCGGATTCCTGAAAGTGGGAAGCTGGATCGGCGGCGACCGCGACGGCAACCCCAATGTGTCGGCTGCCAGCCTGGAACTGGCGCTCACCGGCGCCGCGCGCACCGTCATCGGCCACTATCTCGACGAAGTGCACGCGCTTGGTGCCGAGCTTACGATTTCCAGCGAACAAGCGATCGTGCCGGAAAGCGTGCAGACGCTGGCCAGTCAGAGCGGCGACAACGCGCCGGCCCGCGCCGACGAACCCTATCGCCGGGCGCTTTCCGGCATCTATGCCCGTCTGGCTGCCACGCACATCGCCATCGCCGGCGCGACACCGGCCCGGCCGGCCCGCCTGTCGGGCAAACCCTATGCTGGCCCGGCCGATTTCCGGGCCGATCTTGCAACCATCGCCGCAGGCCTCGGCGAAAGCGGCGGCGCCTTGGGCAGCCTGGGCAGATTGATCCGCGCGGTCGAAATCTTCGGCTTCCACCTGGCCAGTCTCGATCTGCGGCAAAACAGCGACGTGCACGAGCGGGTCGTCGCCGAACTCTTGCGCGCAGTCGGGGTGCATGCCGATTATGCCGCGCTGGACGAGGCGGCGAAAATTGCCTTGCTGCGCCGCGAGCTGGCCAGCCCTCGCCCGCTTGCCAGCCCGTTCCTGCAATTGTCTGCGGAAAGCGCGCACGAACTGGCGATTTTCCAGGCCGCAGCCAGCGCCCGCCAACGCTTCGGACCGGCCGCAATCAGCACTGCAATCATCTCCAAGACCACCAGCGTCTCCGATATGCTGGAGGCTTTCGTGCTGCTGAAGGAGGTCGGTCTCTACCGCCCCGGTTCGCCGCCGGTGTCGGACATCATGGTCGTGCCGCTGTTCGAAACCATCGCCGACCTGCAGGCCGCCCCTGCCCTGATGGAGGCCCTGTTCGCGCTGCCGGAAATCGCTGCCACCGCGCACGCCCGCGGCGCGCAGGAAGTGATGATCGGCTATTCCGACAGCAACAAGGACGGCGGCTACCTGACATCCAGCTGGGAGCTGCACCAGGCCAGCGCCGCGCTGGCAAAGGTTTTTGCCGAGCGCCGGATCGCCATCCAGCTGTTTCACGGTCGCGGCGGCTCCGTCGGTCGCGGCGGCGGCTCATCGTTCGAGGCCATTCGCGCGCAGCCGCCCGGAACGGTCGCCGGCCGCATCCGCATCACCGAGCAGGGCGAGGTGATTGCCGCAAAATATGGCACGCCGGACGCCGCCGCGCGAACGCTCGATTCCACTGCCGCTGCCACGCTCATGGCAACTCTGGAGCCGCCGCAGCTGGCGCCGGCCGACGCCCGCCGCTTTGCCGCCGCGATGGACCAACTCTCGCATGCCGCCTTTGCTGCCTATCGAGAGCTGGTCTACGACACGCCCGGCTTCCGGCAGTTTTTCCGCGCGATGACGCCAATCTCCGAAATCGCGACGCTGAAGATCGGTTCGCGCCCGCCCAGCCGCACACAATCCGACGCCATCGAAGACCTGCGCGCCATCCCCTGGGTGTTCAGCTGGGCGCAGGCCCGCGTCATGCTGCCCGGCTGGCACGGCGTCGGCGATGCCCTGGCCGCCTTTCCCGACAAGCCCCTGCTTGCGGAAATGGCCCAGAACTGGCCGTTTTTCCGCTCGATGATCGGCAACATGGAAATGGTGCTCGCCAAGTCGGACATGGACATCGCAGCCCGCTATGCAGCGCTCGCCGGCAGCCAGGGCGACGCCATCTTTTCCCGCATCCACGAAAGCTGGCAGCGGACAGTCGACAGCCTGCTGGCAGCAACCGGTCAGGCCCGCCTCCTGCAGCGCAACCCGGCGCTCGACACGTCGATCCGGTTGCGTCTGCCATATGTTGAACCGTTGAACCTGCTGCAGGTGGAAATGCTGAAGCGCCATCGTTCGGGCGAAGCGGACCCTCGCATTGCCGAGGGTATCCAGCTTTCCATCAACGCGATCGCAACAGCGCTACGCAACAGCGGCTGAACTCCCGGCTACTGCAGCCTGACACAGGACTGCGTGCAGGGCGCGGCATCCACCATGGCCCACATGGCGCGTGTGACATGGCTCATCCGCCGATCGAGATTGCGGTGAGCAGCGCCTGCGGCTTGGGCAATGGCGGGGGAGGCATCCGGCGCTGGCAGTGCGGCAATTGCAGCGCGGCTCAGCCCCACCACCGAGAAGCCTATCAAGAACCCCACTGTCAGCGCCTTCAACAACATATCCGCATCCAACCAAAGCATCCGACCCTGCTCGGACGAAAGCGCAGATAGGCCGCTTGCCCGTCTGGCGCTTGCACAAATCCGACAAAAGCAAGCCCAGCCTTGCAAAACAGCGCAAGTTTCGGCATGGCGCTCGGCACGAAGAGCCGGTGCCTGCGGCAAAATCCTCCAACAACTGGAAACCACGGAGCCTTATGGCCAAAGAAGAATTGCTCGAAATGCGCGGGATGGTGGTCGAACTCCTCCCCAATGCCATGTTCCGCGTGAAGCTCGAAAATGATCACGAAGTGCTGGGCCACACGGCCGGCAAGATGCGCAAGAACCGCATCCGGGTGCTGACCGGCGACGAAGTGCTGGTCGAGCTGACGCCCTATGACCTCACCAAGGGGCGCATCACCTACAGGTTCAAATGAGTGGCAGGTTCAAATGAGCGGCAGGTTCAAATGAGCGGCAGGTGCCAATGACCGGCAGCTTCGAATGACCGAAGGCGGTGTGGGCAGCAGCCCCTTCCGCCGCCATGCGCACCAGCAGGCCGGCTTCTGCGACTCGCTCGGCGCACCGTTCACAGCGATGCTGTGCCGCGTGCTCGCCGACGCCATCCCCGCAGACAGCGCTCTGGGCCGGCGCCTGGACAGCTGGCCCGGCGATCCCGCAACCGACGCGCTGGTCCTGCGCCTCGCCGGTGGCCTGCACGCCGCCGTTCTGTCCGGCACCGCGCCCGATCTCGCATCGCTCTATCCCCGCTCCTGCTCGCGAACCTCCCCGCCCGGCGATCCGGCCAAGCTATACCGCGCGGCCGCGCCGATCCTGCATGCCGCCGACTTCGCCGGATGGCTGGAAAGCGCGCCGCAGACAAACGAAGTCGGCCGCTCCGGCCCGCTCGCCGCCGGCATGCTGGAAGCGATCGCCGCCACCGGCCTGCCGCTGGCACTCTTCGAGCTGGGCGCCAGCGCCGGGCTGAACCTCGTCCCGGATCGCTTCTGCCTGCAACTCGGCGATGTGCTCTGCGGCGCACCCGCCTCGCCACTCGTCATCGAACCGTGCTGGGAAGGCGCCAGCCCGCCCGCTGTGCCACTCGCGATCCACAGCCGCCAGGGCGTCGATCTCAACCCGCTCGACACAACCGACCCGGCCGCAGCGCAGCGGATGCTCGCCTATGTCTGGCCCGATCAGCCCGATCGCCTGCAGCGCATGCGCCTTGCCATCGCCATCGCAGCCGATGATCCGCCCGCCGTTGCGAGGGATGACGCTGCCACTTTTGTCGAAACCCGGGTCCAACCCCGCGCCGGCGTCGTCACGATGGTCTTTCATTCCATCGCCCACCAGTATTTCCCGCCCGCAACGCAAAGCCGGATTGCCTCCCACATGCAGCGCACCGGTGCCGATGCAACGGCCGCCGCGCCGCTCGCCTGGCTGCGCTACGAAATGGCCGATCCGGCCCGCCCCGCCGCTCCCGAACTCAGGCTGAAGCTCTGGCCCGGCGATGATCGGCTGCTCGCCGTTGGCCATGCACACGGCAGCAGCCTGAAGTGGCTGGTCTGATGCGGCTCGTCCTCGCCTCCGCCTCGCCCCGCCGGCTGGAGCTGCTGGCACGGCTGGGACTGGTTCCCGATGCGGTCGATCCCGCCGACATCGACGAGACGCCGCTGAAAGCCGAACGGCCGGAGCCACACGTCCGCCGGCTGGCCGCGAAAAAGGCGGCTGCAGTCGCGGCGCGGCATCCCGGCGCGGTGGTGCTGGCGGCAGACACGCTGGTGGCGGCGGGTTTGCGCATTCTCCCGAAAGCAGACGACGAGGCAACGGCGCGCGCCTGCCTCACCCTGCTGTCCGGCCGCCGCCATCGCGTGCTGACCGCGCTCACCGTGATCGATGCGCAGGGCATTGCCCGCCATCGGCTGCAAAGCTCCACCGTTGCCGTCGCGCCCATCGGCGAGGCCGCCATTGCCCGCTATGTTGCCGGCGGCGAATGGCGCGGCAAGGCTGGCGGCTATGCCATCCAGGGCAGTTTCGAATCCCATATCCGCTGGATCCACGGCAGCTTTTCCGGCATCATGGGGCTGCCGCTGTTCGATGCGCGCGCCATGCTGGCAACGGCCGGGATCGGTGACTGAACTCTTTCTCGATGCGCGGCTGGGCGAAACTCGCGCAGCAGTCGTGGATGCGGGCCGGCTTGCAGAAATGCATCTGGTGCGGGCCGATGACGGCGCACCGGCGGGCAGCCGGATGGTCGCCCGCCTCGCGCGGAAGCTGGACGGGCGGGGCATTGCAATCTTGCCCGACAACGAAGAGGCGGTGATCGAGCCGTGGCCGGCAGGCGCCAGCGAAGGCGCCGACGTTCCGGTTGAAATCGTGCGCGCGGCCTGGCGCGAAACCGGGCGACCGCGGCTGGCGAAGGCGCGGCCGGCACGGGAGGCGGGCGACGCCGCGTCGCTCGCCCAGCGTTTGCAGGCGGCCGGCCACCGGCTTCAGCGAGGATGGCCGGACGGCCTGACGTCGCAATGGGATGCGGGCTGGGAAGCAGCGGTCCTCGCGCGCCTTTCGCTTGCCAACGGATCGCTCGGCTTCTCGCCAACTCCGGCACTCGTCGCAGTCGATGTGGATGGCAACGGCCCGGGGCTGGCGTTGGCGGCATCGGCGGCGGCGGCGCGGGCGATCCGGCTTTGGGGAATCGGCGGAATTGTCGTGATCGACTTCCCGGCAATGCCCGATCGCGCGGCGCGGCTGGCGGCAGCAGCAGCGTTTGACGCGGCGATGGGCGCTACGCCCTTCGAGCGGACGGCGGTGAACGGTTTCGGGCTGATGCAGATCGTCCTGCCGCGCGCCGGGCCGTCAATTCTGGAGCGTGCGCGGCTGCAGCCGGAGGTCAATGCGGCGCTGGCCTTGCTGGCAGCGGCGCAGCGGGAAACGCGCCCGGGCGCGCTGGCGCTGGTGGCCCGGCCGCCGGTCGCAGTCTGGTTGCAGGGC
>JBBRKH010000059.1:0-9283 GCA_038217965.1 Sphingomonadales bacterium
AACGGCTTTGCGGGCGTGGCCGCGGGCGAAACCTACACCTACAAATTCACGCTGCGCCAATCGGGCACCTACTGGTATCACAGCCACGCATCGCTGCAGGAGCAGGCCGGGCAATATGGTGCGCTGATCATCGAGCCGAAGAACGGCCCCGACGTTGCGGTGGACCGCGAGCATGTGATCCTGCTGACCGAGCACACGCCCGAGAACCCGGAGCGGATCATCCGCAACCTGAAGGCCGACGCGGGATTCTACAACCGGAACAAGCGCACCTTCCCCGAGATGCTGCGCGATGCGAACAAGTTCGGGCTGGGCAAGACGCTGTCGGACCGCGCGGCCTGGGGGCGGATGCGGATGGATGCCACCGACATCGCCGACGTTGGCAACTACACGCTGCTGGTCAACGGACTGCCGACTGCCCGCAAGCCCTTCTTCGAAATGCACAGGGGCGAAAAGGTGCGGCTGCGCTTCATCAACGGCTCTGCGATGAGCTTCATGGATGTGCGCATTCCCGGCCTCGAGATGACGGTGATCGCCGCCGATGGCCGCCCGGTCGAGCCGGTCAAGGTCGACGAGTTCCGCATCGGTGTCGCCGAAACCTACGACGTGCTGGTCGAGCCTAAGGACGACCGCGCCTATCCGCTATGGGTGGAGACGATCGACCGCCGGGCCAATTTGCTTGCTGCAATGGGCGCAAATGCCGAAATGGCTGTGGCAGCCCCCAGGTCACGCCCGATGCAGATCCTGCTGATGGGCGAGATGGGCCATGCGATGGGCGGTGGCATGGACATGGGGGGCAGTGCAGGCAATCCGCACGCCGGCCACAGGATGGCAATGCCGGACAAGGATACCGAAATCCTGAACGCCGCCGCCGAACGGCAGCCCAAAGCGATGACGGGGCTGCAAATGGCGCAGGCAGCACCCGCCTGCACGCCCGAACATGCCGCGATGGGCCATTGCACACTGCCCGCCGCCGCGCCCGCCCCCGCCGCCGCCCCCGGCCCCGCCCCCGGCGCGCCGAAGCCCGCGCAAAGCAGCTGCACACCCGAACATGCCGCGATGGGCCATTGCACCCTGCCCGCCGCCGCGCCCGCCGCGCCCGCCGCCGATCCGGCCTGCACGCCCGAGCATGCCGCGATGGGCCACTGCACGCCAAAGCCGAAGGCGCAACCGCAAGGCGCGCGGACAGGCACGGCCGTTGCCGCCGCTGCGGGCAGCACCCCGTTCCCCCGCGTCGACTATGGCTACGGCGCCGACCCGATGGCGGGCATGGACCACAGCAAGATGGCGCATGCCGCAGAGCTGGGCCGCGAGGGTGACACCGACGGCTCGGGTCGGGTGTTTGGCTGGGCGACCGGCGCGCCTTATGGCGCCCGCGTGCTCTCCATGCGCGATCTTGTGGCCGCCACCCCCAATCCGGACGCCCGCGCCCCCACCCGCGACATCATCATCCGCATCACCGGCAACATGGAACGCTACATGTGGTCGCTGAACGGCAAGCCCTTCGGCGAAGGGCCACCCGTCGATGTGAAATTCGGCGAGCGGGTGCGGATCACCTTCGTCAACGAGACGATGATGGCGCACCCGATGCACTTGCATGGCATGTTCTTCGAGGTGGAGAACGGCGCCCCGGCAGACCGGCTGCCGGAGAAGAATGTCATCGCTGTCGCTCCCGGCCGCACCCAGTCGGTCATCCTTACGGCCAGCGAGCCGGGCGAATGGCCGCTGCACTGCCACCTGCTGTTCCACATGGATTCGGGCATGATGAAAAAGCTTGTGGTCGCCAATGTCGGCGCGGCCACCGCCGACGCTTCGGCCATTACCAGCCAGCATGCGAGCCACTGACCGGTGCGGTTTTTCATCCTCGCGGCACTGGTCGCCGCCAGCCCGGCTGTTGCCCAGACCACGCACGACACTGCTGCGCACCTGCACGGCAATCGCACCACCAGCTTCAGCAGCTTCGAGGCAGACTACAGCCGCCAGTCGGGCAGCGACGTGGTCAATTGGGACGGCGAAGGCTGGATCGGTGGCGATACCCACAAATTCTGGTGGAAGACCGAAGGCGAGCACGCGAACGATGGTTTCCAGACCGCGGAATTCCAGGCGCTTTACAGCCGCAACATCTGGAGCTTCTTCGATGCCCAGGCCGGCATCCGCTTCGATGTGGAGCCCGACAGCCGCGGCTATGCCGTCATCGGCATCCAGGGGCTTGCCCCCTATCTGCTCGAAACCGAATTGCACGCCTTCATCGGCTTCAAGGGCGATGTCAGCATCCGGTACAGGCAATCGTTCGACATCAGGCTCAGCAATCGCTTCATCATCGAGCCGCACCTTGAAACCGACCTGTATCTGACCGACGCCCCCGAGCGGCGGGTCGGATCGGGCTTTTCCAGCATCGAAACCGGCGTCCAGGCCCGTTACGAAATCACCCGCAAGTTTGCGCCGACGCTTGCGGTTGTTTACGAAAGCAAGCTCGGCGAAACCGCCAGACTGGCGCGGGCGGACGGCGAGGAGACCGGCGGATGGTCGGTGCGCGGCGGTGTGCGGTTCTGGTTCTGACCGAGGAGAGTGACGATACTGAAGACCCTGACCCTAGTGGGTGCGGGTGAGTTGCCGCATGGCCCGGTCCAGACCATCAAGGGTTAGCGGGAACATCCGCCCGGCCATCAGCGCCTTCATCATCTGAATTGATTGAGAATGAGTCCAGTGCTGTTCTGGAATGGGATTAAGCCAGACAGACGAATGATACACTTCGGTCAGCCGTTGCATCCAGATCTCGCCGGCTTCTTCGTTCCAGTGCTCCACCGATCCGCCGGCATAGTTGATTTCATAGGGACTCATCGATGCATCGCCGACGAAGATCAGCTTGTAGTCATGCGGAAATCTGTGCATCAGATCGAATGTCGGCGTGCGCTCGCTCCAGCGCCGCTTGTTGTCCTGCCAAAGCGCCTCATAGGGACAATTGTGGAAATAGAAGAATTCCAGATGCTTGAATTCGCTGCGGGCGGCTGAAAACAGTTCTTCCAGCAGCTTGACGTGCGGATCCATCGACCCGCCGACATCGAGCATCAGCAGCAGCTTCACAGCGTTGTGCCGCTCCGGGCGCATGACGATGTCGAGATAGGCCTTCTTGGCCGTGCCCTTGATCGTGGCATCGAGATCGAGCTCTTCGGCCGCCCCGTCACGGGCGAATTTTCGCAGCCGCCGCAGCGCCAGCTTGATGTTGCGGGTGCCGAGCTCGACCGTGGCATCCAGATTGCGGAATTCGCGCTTGTCCCACACCTTGATGGCGCGGTTGTGCCGGTTCTGCTCCTGGCCGATCCGCACGCCTTCGGGATTGTAGCCGTGCGCGCCGAACGGGCTGGTGCCGCCGGTGCCGATCCACTTGCTGCCGCCCTGGTGGCGTTCCTTCTGGTCTTCGAGGCGCTTTTTCAGTGCCGCCATGATCTCGTCCCACGAGCCGAGCGACTTCAGCTGCTCCATCTCCGCGTCGGTCAGGTGCAGCTCGGCGACCTTGCGCAGCCATTCCTCCGGAATATCCGCAGTTCCGCTTTCGAAGGCGGTTTCCAGACCTTTGAAAACCTTGCTGAAAACCTGATCGAACCGATCCAGCAGCCCCTCGTCCTTCACGTAGACCGAGCGCGAAAGATAGTAGAATTCCTCCACCCGGCGTTCGATGACGCCGGCCTGCAACGCTTCCAGAAGCATCAGATGCTCTTTCAGCGACGCCGGGATTTTTGCGGCGCGCAGCGCGTCGAGGAAGGTGAGGAACATGGTCGCCTGTCTATTGCAGTCGGCCCGCTCCGGCAGCTGCGACTTTTGCGGCGTCCAGCGCCTGCGGGTCTTCCCCGCTGGCGATGACGATGACCGTGCCTGCGGCTTCCTGGTTCGGACTGATCGAGATGAGCGCGCCGGTGTTGCTGGCGCTGTCGCCGAAAATGCGAACCGCGCCATCGTCGGCATTGCTCACCATCGTTGCAGTGGCACCGGCCGCCCTGGCCTTTTCGTCGTAGAATGCCACGACCTTTGCAAAATCGTCCGGCGTTTCCATCGCAATCATGCTGCCGCTGCCCTCGGCGCTGTCGGCACTGGCCACCCGCGTGCGGATTTTGGCCCCCGGGTAGGGCGGCGCAAACGGCAAAAAGTTGCTTGGCGAGCGCAGGCTCGCCTGGCTGCGATTGCGGGTGGTTACCGTGCCATCCACTGTGGTCGCAACGCTTGTGGTGCCGTCTGCCGTGGCAACCGCCACGACCTGCTGCTCCTTGGACGCCGGGGGTTCGGTGCCGCCGCAAGCGGTGAGGCCGAGCAGAGCAACAGCTGCAATGGCAATCGACTTCATCGAGAAACTCCTGTCAAATTCCAGCGCTGGCGCCGGAGGCCGTCCCCTCTACGCCGGAGGGAATGGCCCAGTTCGCCAGTCGCGGCAAGAGCGGATTGCTTGCAGACAGCGTGGAAGGATAGCAGCAAATGCGCATGGATTGGCCCGAATTCGGCGGCAAGCGGGTCCTCGTTACCGGTGGCAGCCAAGGTATCGGCCTGGCAACTGCGCAGGCCTTCATGGCATCCGGTGCCGAAGTGGTGATAACCGGAACGCGCGCCCGGGCAACCGACTATGGTGAAGGCCTCGCCGAGCTTGGCTATCTGCAGGCAGATTTTTCCGACCGTGGCGGCGCGGCGAGGCTGGCAGCAGCCGTGGGCAAACTGGATATACTCGTCAACAACGCCGGCACCGGCCGTGCCGACGAATACAGCAGCGAAGGTTTCCGCCGGGTCATCGACGTCAATCTGAACAGCGTGATGGAGCTTTGCACCGAATTCCATGCAGCACTCCGGGAGAGCTGCGGCACAATCGTCAACATGGGGTCACTGGCCAGCTTCCTGGCCTTGCGCGAGGTGCCTGCCTACACCGCATCGAAGGCGGGATTGCTTGGCCTCACGCGCGCCCTCGCAGACAAATGGGCGCCAGACGGCATCCGCGTCAATCTGGTGGCGCCCGGCTTTATCCGCACCCGCATGACCGAACAGCAGCGCGCCAATGCCGACCAGGAGGGGCGCCTGCTGAAAGCCGTGCCGATGCGGCGGTGGGGCGAAGCGGCCGAAGTGGCGCAGGTCGTGCTTTTCCTGGCTTCACCGCGCTCTGCCTACGTGACCGGCCAGTCGGTTGCCATCGATGGCGGATTGATGCTGCGCTAACGCGACTCGACAGGGGCTTCCGCGGCCACCGGCAGCGGCGTAGACGCGGCGGCTTCTGCGGCCGCCACATCGGCCACGGACCGATCGATGGAGGCCTTTTCCGACGCTTCCGGCAGTTTCGCCGGCGTCTCGCTGCAGCCGGCAAGCACCAGCACCGCCAGCAGAGCCAGCCAAGCAGGCCAATTCGGCACAGGCGCAAACCCTCTCATATCCGTCCCTTCGCAACCTGATGCTTCGGCGTCTATGCGGCGGGGATGGCTGCCCTTGCAACATCGTTCACCCTTGCTTCCGGGATCGTCCTGCCGAACCGCATCGCCAAATCGGCGATGACCGAAGGGCTTGCCGACAGCTGCAATCGCGCAACCGCTGCGCACGCCACGCTGTATCGCCGGTGGGCCGATGGTGGCCTCGGGCTGAGCATCACCGGCAACATCCAGATCGATCGCCAGCATCTCGAACGGCCGGGAAACATCGCGATCGCCGGTCCGCTGGACCCGGCAGGTGCAGCCGGCCTGAAAGCCCTGGCCGCTGCTGCACGCAGCGGCGGCGCCGCCGTTTTCGCGCAGCTGTCGCATGCCGGGCGGCAGACGCCGATCAGCATCAATCGCCGCCCGAAGGCTGCAAGCGCAGTTGTGGTCGGGCTGCCGGGCAAGCAGTTCGGAGTGCCCGAGGCGCTCGACGACGACGAAATCCTGGCGCTTGTCGAAGGGTTCGGAGCTGCCGCCGTTGCCTGCCGCGACGCAGGGTTTTCCGGCGTGCAGCTGCACGCGGCGCACGGCTATCTGCTGTCTGGATTTCTGTCACCGCTGGCCAACTGCCGCACCGATCGCTGGGGCGGCAGCCTGGAAAATCGCGCGCGGTTTCTCGTCCTGTCCGTTCGCGCGGCCAAGGCGGCAACGGGCGCGGGTTTTGGCATTGCGGTCAAGCTGAACAGTGCGGATTTCCAGCGCGGCGGCTTTGCAGCGCACGAGTCGGCCGCGGTCGCGCAGATGCTGGAGGCGGAAGGCATCGATTTTCTGGAGGTTTCCGGCGGCAATTATGAACAGCCGCGGATGATGGATTCCGACGGCTTGCGCCCCGGGGAAGCCCGGTCGGCGCGGCGCGAGGCGTATTTTCTGGCCGAAGCCGAGCAGTTGCGCCGCGCGGTGCGAACGCCGCTGATGGTAACCGGCGGGTTTCGCACCGCTGCCGGCATGGCGGCGGCGCTCGAGAGCGGGGCGTGCGATCTGATCGGCCTCGCCCGGCCAATGTGTGTCTTGCCTGACGCGCCCCGCCGGCTGTTGCGCGATCCGCAGACCGTGCTGCCTGCGCCGGAACGATCGCTGCGGCTGGGCCCCGGCCCGCTGTCGCCGGATAGCCCGTTGGCGCTGGTAAAGTTGCTCAACGGCTTCGGCGTGCAGGCCTGGTTCTGCCAGCAGCTGCTCAGGCTGGCGGAGGGGGAGATGCCGGATCTGTCGTTGCCGGTGTGGCGGGCATTGTCCCGGCATCAGGCGCGGGAGCTGTCGATGGCAAAGCTGCTGGAGCGGTAACGGGTTCGTCATAGGGCGCGATGACCTCGTCATCGGCTGGAAGCGCCGGCGGGGAGCCGTCGAACAGCTCGTTGCGGCGGATCTGCAACCAGGCGGAGCGTATCGTGGCATATTCGTCCGCCGAACCAAGCAGCATCTGCTCGCCGCCTTCGGCGAGCGTGGCACGCGCGTCGACGACGCGCAAGCCGATCTTGAACATGCGCTCGGTGTAGGTCAGCACCTCGCGTCCGGCAAAATCGAGCGGATCTGCCAGGAAATCGACGCCGAATCCAACGCCGTCGCGCAGCGTCGACGGCCCGAAGAATGGCAGCATCAGATAAGGCCCCGACTGGATGCCATAGACGGCCAATGTCTGGCCGAAGTCGTGCGGCTGCTCTGGAAGTTCCATGCCGGTTGCGTGATCGGCGAGCCCGCCAACCCCGAGCAGCGTGTTGACGAGCGCCCGGTCCAGCGCCCGGAAAGCGTTGCCGAACTTTCCCTGCAGCACGGCATTGGCGAAGTTCAGCGGCTCGCCGAAGTTGCTGTACATGTTGCTGATGCCGCGGCGGCCTGCGGCGGGAAGCACCGCGCGATAGACCGTGACAACCGGTTTCAGAACCGCGCCATCCACCGCCTTGTTGATGCTGTAGATCGTGCGGTTCGTGGATTCCCATGGATCGAGCGCTGCCGCTTCCAAGGAGGCGGCGCGCTCGAACCGTGGGCCATTGTGGGCGCATCCGCCGACGGCGACCAGCAGCGCAAGGGACGCAATGGAAACGGACTTCATGGCGGCTGCCTATCGCCGGCGCCGGCCGAGCACAAGCCGCATGCGACAAACCGGCACCCACACGCCGGCTTCACGATCTTGACTTGATATAAAGATTTCCTTAAGTCATCTGGATGCGGAGACTTCTCGATATCCTTGCGGCCCTTGCAGACCCGACGCGGTTGAAGATCATGTTGCTGGTCCGCGACCTCGAGCTGGCAATGGGCGAGCTGGCCGAAGTCCTGGACCAGTCGCAGCCGCGCGTTTCGCGGCATGTCCGCATCCTTGCAGAAGCAGGGCTGGTCCGCCGCAACAAGGAGGGGGCTTGGGTGTTCGTGGCGGCAGGTCAGCATGTCCCGATGCCGGAAATCTATGCTTTGGTGGACAGTCTGCTGGAGGGGCGCGACATCATCGCGGCCGAGCGCGCCCGCCTGTCGCAGGTTCGCGCGGTGCGGCAGAAGGCTGTGGACAGCTGGTTCGATTCGCACGCGGCCGAATGGGATTTCATGCGCACGCTGGAAGGGCCGGAGGCGGCCGTGGAAGCGGCAATCGTCGCCGCCGCGCAGGCTGGCGGAGTGGGCCGATTGCTCGATATCGGCACCGGCACCGGCCGCATGATCGCGCTGCTGGCGGTGCATGCATCGTCCACCACCGGCATCGATCGCTCGCCGGAAATGCTGCGCCTGGCACGCGCCAAGCTTGCCGGGACGGATGCCCGCTCCGTGGAAGTTCGCCAGGCCGACATGCGGGCGCTGCCGTTCGAGGCGCATGGCTTCGACACCGTGACCCTGCATCATGTGCTGCATTTTGCCGACGATCCGGCGGCGGCGATCGCCGAGGCCGCCCGCATGGTCGCGTCCGGCGGCAAGCTGCTGGTTGTGGACTATGCTCCGCATCTGCGGGAGGATTTCCGCATGCGCTTCCAGCACAGCCGGCTAGGCTTTGACGAAGATGTGGTGATCGGCTGGATGGCGGGGTCTGGCCTGCGGGCAGTGGCGCTTTCGCAGCATCGCGGGCCGGAGCTCACGGTCACGCTGTGGCAGGGAAGCCGCCCATGACGCCATCAACTCTCGACGCGGCGCGCGAACTGCAGCGCTCCGTCAATGCACCCCTGTTTGCCGATGTGCCCGGCGACATCGAAGTGAGCTTCGAATTCTTTCCGCCGAAGACCGACAGGATGGCGGAAACGCTGTGGCAATCGGTCGAGACGCTGGCGCCGCTGAAGCCGCGCTTCGTGTCGGTGACCTACGGCGCCGGGGGCACGACGCGCGAACGCACCCATCAGACGGTGTCGCGGATCGTGGCGGAAACCGGCATTCCGGCCGCTGCGCATCTCACCTGCGTGGAGGCCAGCAAGGCGGACATTGCCGAAATTGCCGACGCCTACTGGCAGGCCGGCGTGCGCCACATCGTGGCGCTGCGCGGCGACCCGCCCAAGCGGGACGGCCAGTTCCAGCCGTTCGAGCGGCATGCGGAGGGCTATGGCGACGCCGCCGAGCTGGTGGCCGGGCTGGCAGCGCAGCACCCGTTCGATCTTTCCGTCAGCGCCTATCCCGAAATGCACCCCGAGGCCGCCGATGCCGACGCGGACATCGCGCATCTGAAGCGCAAGTTCGATGCAGGCGCTTCGCGGGCGATCACGCAATTCTTTTTCGAGCCAGACACCTTCTTCCGCTTCCGCGATCGCGCGGCCGCTGCGGGAATCGCTGGAGAACTGGTTCCCGGCATCATGCCGGTGGCCAATTTCGCGGCTGCCGTGCGCATGGCGGCGCCTTGCAATGTGGCGATCCCGGGCTGGATGGCCAAGCTGTTTGATGGG
>JBBRKH010000060.1:0-9142 GCA_038217965.1 Sphingomonadales bacterium
CGGCGTCGATGATCGCGCCGACCTCGGCGTCCGTGGTGTCCTTCGCCAGCCGGTTGAAGCTTCGCTGCGCATCCATCCTGAGCCGCGTCGTTGCATCGCCATAGGCGCACAGAACGCCAGGGGAGGGCGGCACGACGACCGGCCAGCTCCCCATCAGCTTGCCCATGGCATTGCCGTGCAGCGGCCCGGCCCCACCAAACGGCATCAGCGCGAAATCGCGCGGATCATAGCCCTGCGCCACGCTGACGAGCCGAAGCGCGCCGAACATGTTTTCGTTGACGATGGCGATGATACCTTCGGCCGCCGCCATCACCGAAATGCCGAGCGCATCGGCAACCTTTGTCACCGCCACCGTCGCCGCCTCCCGGTCCAGCCGGAAGCTGCCGCCCAGCAGGTTTTCCGGCAGATAGCCCAGCACCACGTTCGCGTCGGTCACCGTCGGCTCGGTGCCGCCCTTGCCGTAAGCCGCCGGCCCCGGCACCGCACCGGCCGATTGCGGACCCACCCGCAAGGCTTTCGTCAATTCCGGCACGGTCGCAATCGATCCACCGCCGGCGCCCACGCTCTTCACATCCAGCGATGACGCCCGCACCGTCAGATGCCCCACGCTGGTTTCCCTGCGAAGCCTCGGCGCGCCCCCTTCGATGAGCGCCACGTCCGTCGACGTGCCGCCCATGTCGAGCGTCAACACATTGGGAAAGCCGGAGTTTTTCGCCACCCACAAGGCGCCTGCCACGCCACCGGCCGGGCCGGACATCAGCAGGTTGACAGGCGCCGCGCGGGCCTTTTCCGCAGACATCAGCCCGCCGTCTGAGCGCAGCAGGTTGAGCTTCGCCGGCGTTCCCCAGCCCTGCAACTCCCGCTCCAGATTGGCGACATAACGACTGACGGTCGGCCGCACCGCCGAATTGGCAACCGTGGTCAAAGCCCGCTCATACTCCTGCATCTCGGGCAGAATGTCGGCCGACACATTTACCGGCAGATCGGGAAACATTTCGCCAACGATTTCGGCAACCCGACGTTCGTGCGCGTCGTTCACATAGCTGTTCATCAGGCAGATGGTGATCGCTTCCACGCGTTCGCCCTTCAGCACTTCCAGATTGGCACGAAGCTTCGCCTCGTCCAACGGCCGCACGATTGCGCCGTCCGCGCCGATCCGTTCGGGCGCTTCCACTGTTGCTTCCAGGGGCGCGAGCGGCTCGGGCTTGGGCCAGATGATCCACGCCGCAAGCCCACCGGGCACCAGGCTGCGGGCAATCTGCAGCATGTGCCGATAGCCCTGCGTCACCACCAGCCCGACGCGCGCAACCTTGCCTTCCAGCACCGCATTGGTCGCAACTGTCGTGCCATGCAGAAACAGCACCACATCGCCGGCGGCAATGCCGTTCGCCTCGCACACCGCGCGCGCACCGGCAACCACGGCCCGGCTGGGATCGTCCGGCGTCGATGGCACCTTGTCCCTGAAGGTCGTCCCCGTCGCCTCGTCAACCACCAGCAGATCGGTGAACGTGCCACCCACATCGACACCCAGACGAAAACTCATGCCGCTACGACTCCTGTTGCGCTGTAATTTCCTGCCTTGCCGAGCATGGCTGGCAGCGGCCGGCCAAGAACAGTTTCGAACCAGTGGTTAATTTCGATCAGCCTGTCGAGATCGATGCCCGATGCCACGCCGGAGCGGTCGAGCAGGTAGATCAGGTCTTCGGTTGCGATATTGCCCGTGGCGCGTGGTGCAAAAGGGCAGCCGCCAAGCCCGCCAAGGCTCGAATCCAGCACCTCGACCCCCGCTTCCCAGGCTGCCCAGGCATTTGCGAGGCCCGTGCCGCGCGTGTTGTGAAAATGCGCCCGCAGCCGTACGCCGGGCGCTGCCTCCCGCACGCGCCCCACGATGTCGTGCACCTGCGAGGGCACGCCCACGCCGATGGTATCGGCGACGGCAATCTCCACCGCGCCCGCGTCGGCCATTTCGCCCGCCAGCCGTGCCACCGTCTCCGGCAGCACTTGCCCCTCAAACGGGCAGCCGAAGGCCGCCGAAATCGTCACCTGCGGCACCAGCCCGCCCTCGCGGGCGAGGCGCAGCATCTCCCGGTTTTCAGCGATTCCCTGGGCGATCGTCTGGCCCTGGTTGCGCTGCCCGAAGGTGTCGGACGCGACGATCACACAGCCCGCTTCGTCCACCCCGCGCCGGTTGCCTTCGCGGCTCGCCAGCGCGCGCAGCACGCCACGCTTGTTCAGGCACAGGCCGATGTAGCTTGCGTCCGCCAGATCGGGCAGCGCCGCGATCACCGCTTCCGCGTCCGCCATCTGCGGCACCCGCGCCGGGTTCACGAAGCTCGCCACCTCCAGCCGCCTGGCACCCGCCGCAAGCAGCCGGTTCAGCAGTGCAACCTTGTCTGCCGTGCCGATGATTTCGCTCTCGTTCTGCAAGCCATCGCGCGCGCCCACCTCCACGATGGAGATTGTGCCGCCATTTGCTGCGGTATCGCCTGCTGCGGTCTCCAACACGTCGCTGTTCACCCTTACCCAGCCAATTGTATACAAATCCCTCATCGGCCTATATGCCCCCCAGCGACATAGGGCAAGCAAGAGGATGTGAAAGCCATGGCACAGGGAGCACTGGACGGTCTGCGCCTCATCGAATTGGGCCAGTTGATCGCCGGCCCCTTCTGCGGCCAGCTGATGGCCGACCACGGCGCCGAGGTCATCAAGATCGAGCCTCCCGCCAAGCCCGGCGAAGCATCGGAAGGCGATCCGATGCGGCAGTGGGGCCGCGGAAAACCGCTCTGGTTCCCGGTTGTCGCCCGCAACAAGAAAACGATCACGCTGAACCTGCGCGACCCGCGCGGCCAGGATATCCTGAAGCGCCTGGTCAAGAAATCCGATTTCCTGCTGGAGAATTTCCGCCCCGGCACGCTGGAGAAATGGGGTCTCGGCTATCCGCAGCTGTCGGCCGAAAACCCCGGCCTCATCATGATTCGCGTCTCCGGCTATGGCCAGACCGGACCATATGCACCGCGCGCCGGCTATGGTTCGATCGGCGAAGCGATGGGTGGCATCCGCAATCTGGCCGGCGACCCGAGCACGCCTCCGAGCCGCGTTGGGCTCTCCATCGGGGATTCACTCGCTGCAACCTTCGCCTGCCTTGGCGCGCTGCTGGCGCTGCAGCACAGGCACCGCACCGGCGAAGGCCAGATCGTCGATTCCGCCATCTACGAAGCGGTGCTGGCGATGATGGAATCGACCGTCCCCGAATTCACCGAAGGCGGCTTCATCCGCGAGCGCACCGGCTCCATCCTGCCGGGAGTCGCCCCCTCGAACGTCTATCCGTGCCAGGACGGCGACATATTGATCGGCGCCAACCAGAACAGCGTCTGGACCCGCCTCGCCGAAGCCATGGGGCGGCCCGAACTCGGAAAAGACCCGCGCTATGCCACGCACAATGCGCGCGGCGAGCGGCAGCAGGAACTGGACGGCCTGATTTCCGACTGGACCCGGCAACACCCGGCGGCGCGCGTGCTCGAAATCATGGATCAGCACGGCGTCCCCGCCGGAAAAATTTTCAAGGCACCCGACATGCTGGCAGACCCGCACTTCGCCGCCCGCGAAGCGCTGGTGAAGGTCGCGCACCCCGAATTCGCCAATCTCGTGATGCAGAATGTTTTCCCCAAACTCTCCGCCACACCCGGCGAGGTCGCGTGGCCCGGCCAGCCGATGGGCAGCTGGAACGACCGCGTCTACGCCGACCTGCTCGGCCTCACGCACGCCGACCTCGCCGGCCTCAAAGCCGAAGGGGTGATCTGACGCCCATCAGGTCCGCGCATCCGCAAAGGCATGAAACGCCCGCCTGATGTGCCCCACCATCACGCTTTGCGCCCAGCCGGCATCGCGCTTGTGCATCGCGTTGATCAAGGAAGCATGCTCGGCGTGCGAACGGACGAATTCCTCGCGTCCATAGCGCAGCGCGGTCCGTCGCACGACCGGCTGCTCGACCAGCGCCGTCAGCATGGCAGCCAGCCGCGGCGATTGCGCCGACTCCAGCAAAATCGCGTGAAACGCCCGATTGGCTGTCAAAAAAGCATCGGAATCGCCCGATTCCACCGCCGATGCCACATCGCGGTTCAGCCGTTCAAGCTCCGCCAGAGCCGCGCCGTCGATCCGCGTTGCCGCCCGCGCGGCCGCATGCCCCTCGAGCAAGGCCCGCAGCGCAAACATCTCTGCCACATCATCGGCAGACCAGTCTGCCACGAAGCTCCGCGCGCCATCGTTGCGCCTGATGAGATACTCCGCCTCCAGCCGCCGCAACGCTTCCCTCACCGGGGTCCGTGACACGCCGCAAAGAGCAGCCAGATCTGCTTCCCTGAGCGGTGCCCCCGGCCCCCATTCGGCGCCCGTGATGCCGGAGCGTATGCGCGCATAGGCCAGATCGGACGCCTTCGACATCAAATTGCCCCTGTGGCACCGGCGCCACGCCACGCCTCCGACTCGCAAAACCTGTCGCAAATGCCATTGACCATGGCGCATTGTATACAATAGCCCGAATGCAACAAGACTTTCAGGGATCAACGCCATGCGCCATCGCACGCTCATCGCCTCGCTGCTGTTCACCAGCGGTCTCACCGCCTTCCCGGCCCTTGCCCAGCAAGCCGGTGTGTCCGCCGGGACCGGTGTGTCCGCCAGCGATGACGAGATCATCGTCACCGCCCGCCGCACCGACGAGCGCGCCGTGGACGTCCCTGGCTCGGTTACCGTGCTCACCGCCGAAACCATCCGGCAGACGCGCATCGCCACAGCCGAGGATTTCGTGCAGCTGACGCCGGGCGTCACCATCGTTACCGGCACGGCCGAGGCCGGTGACACACAGATCAACATCCGCGGCATAAACGGCGCCCGCGATGCCGAAAGCTCGGTGGCGCTGGTGGTGGACGGCATTCTGAAAACCAACACGGCGCAACTGAACCAGCGCCAGGGAACCTTGCGGCAGATCGAGATTTTGAAAGGCCCGCAGGGTGCGTTGTATGGCCGCAATGCCGCCGCCGGTGCCATCGTCATCCAGACCCTGAAGCCGGGCGCTGCGCTCGAAGCCGGCATCCGCGCCAGCTATGCCGAGCAAAACACCATCGAGGCCGATGCCCATGTCGCGGGCCCGATCAGCGACACGGTCGGTTTCGTGCTCTCCGGCTATTTTCGCCAGACGGACGGCTTTTACACCAACCGCTTCCTCGACGCGAAGGTGGTCGACGATCAGAAGGTCTGGAGTATCGACGGCCGCATCGTCGCGCAGTTGGGCGACGATACCGAGCTCGATCTGAAGGGCCGCTATGCCGACCTGTCCGGCGCGTCGATCAATTTCAACGCCAGCTTTCATCTGCCCAATTTCGCCGCCGTGAACCCGGATTTCTACGAAGACGTGAACAGGCACCCGTTCGACTATTACAGCAACATCCGCCCCACCAACGATCAGGAAAGCTATGATTTCTCCGCCAAACTGACCCACCAGTTCGAAGTCTCGAGAATGACCGCCTGGGTGCTGTATTCCAAGGTCGATCAGTCGCTCACCGCCGATGGCACTTCGGCCGATTTCGCGCGCTACATCGCCCCCGCGCTAGGTGCGCCGGCCAACCCGACCAACCTCGCAGTGTCCAACGCCTGCTTCGCCAGCACGGCCGCCCTTACCGGCTTCCAGCAGAATTCGCCCACCTTCATCGGCCGCACCCCAATCCCCTTCATCTTCGATCCTTTGAACGGCTCAACCTTCGGCGCCTATGGCCCGACCACCTGCGACGGCACCCAGTTGCAGACACGAGTGCAGGAGGATTTCTCCGCCGAAGTCCGCTTCACCGGCGACTTCGGCACTGTCGACTGGTCCGCCGGCGCCTATTATCTCAACATCAAGCGCGAAACCGGCATCAGCCTCGGCGGCGATCTCGGCAACGGCGTCTCCCGCACGCTCTACAATGCGCCCGGCAGCAGCAACCCCACCTCGCAGCTTTTCAACGACGCCTTTCGCACGAATGTCTACGCCGCCTTTGGCTCGATCGACTGGAAACCCAGCGCGCAGTTCACGCTGGGCATCGCCTTGCGCTACGACATCGAAGACCGCAGTGTCACCAACCTCGTGCCTCTGGTGAGCGATCCCATCACCGGTGGCCCCATCAACCCCGGCCAGAGCGGCGGCGCCATCCGCCCGCAATCCCGCGTGTTCGAGCAAATCCAGCCGAAGATCACCCTGCGCTATGCCCTCGCCGACGACATCAACCTCTTTGGCAACTGGGGCATCGGCTTCAAATCCGGCGGCTTCAACAACCAGGGCTCGGCCGCCATCGTCGAACAGAATTTCGTCCAGTTCATCAATGCCGATGTGCTGATCGAGGATCAATACAACAAGGAAACCTCCAGCGCCTACGAGGCCGGGGTGAAGGGCAAGCTGTTCGACGGCCGCGTCACGTTCGAACTGGCCGGATTTTACACGCAGGTCACGGACATGCAGTTCTTTGAATTCTTCGTCGGCGGCTTCGGCCTGCTCCGTGTCGTCTCCAACATCGACAAGGTCGATCTCTACGGCGGCGAACTGGACGTCTCGGCAAGCATCCTCGAAGGCTGGACGGTGTTCGGCTCAGGCAGCATAACGGGGAGCGAAATCAAGGAAAACCGATCGCGGCCATCAACAGTCGGCAACAAATCCCCCTACACAGCCGACTATACCATCAACATCGGCAGCCAGCTGCGCCTGCCCGTTTCCGACGCATTCAGCTTCACCGTCCGCGCCGACTGGCGCCGCACCGGTCCCACCTGGTTCCACACCGTCCAGAATCAGGAGACGCCAACGCTGTTCAGCGGCCTGCTGCCCGGCTCCGCCCTCATGCTCCCCGCCTTCGTCGGCAACGCGCGCTACGATGTCGCCCGGCGCGACGCCTTCGACGTCTTCAACGGCCGCATCGGTGCAGAAGGCACAAACTGGTCGCTGGCCGTCTTTGCGGACAACATCTTCGACAAGAAATACATCAACGAAGCCATTCCGGCGATAGAGTTCGGCGGCAGCTTCATCTCGCCCGGCGCAAGAAGGATGGTGGGGGTGGAAGTGGGGCTGCGTTTCTGATCGCTTCCCCCCGGCGCAACGCCCGCACGAGTACCAAGTCTGCGAGACACGATCAAGCAACAGGGTGCAGAATTGCCACACCCGCCGTGCCCGCGGCATTGCAATCCCCCGGTTCCTGCAAAATTCGGCAGGTTTTTGCTTCAGCCTCGCTCGCTTCAGCCTCGCTCGCCTTAGCCTCGCTCGCTTCAGCCTCGCTCAACGGAGGCATGATGGCGGATCACCTCGTCGATGATGAAGCGCAGGAACTTTTCCGTGAAATCCGGGTCGAGGTCGGCATCCGCCGCCAGTGCCCGCAGCCGGGCGATCTGCTGCTCCTCACGCGCCGGGTCGGCCGGCGGCAGGTTTGACTCGGCCTTCCAGGCGCCCACCTTCTGCGTCACCTTGAAGCGTTCGGCGAGCAGAAACACCAGCGCCGCATCGATGTTGTCGATGCTGCGACGCAAGCCCGCCAGCATGTCATCCTGCGGCTCGCGAGCGTTTTGCGGCACGTTGCCCCTTGCCTTTCCCATCGCTTGGCCTTTAGCGGATGCCGGGATGACTGCAACCGTCCACGATCTTCGCACCAACCCGCCCAGGCCCAGCCTGCAGCCACTGCTATCGCTGGTCGCGCCCGGCCTCAACGCCGTAAATCGGGTGATCCTCGACCGCATGCAGAGCGAAGTCGCCCTCATCCCCGAGCTTGCCGGTCACCTGATCGCCGGCGGCGGCAAGCGCCTCCGCCCCATGCTCACGCTCGCTTGCGCTGCCGCCCTCGATTACGCCGGCACCCGGCACCACAAGCTGGCGGCAGCCGTCGAGTTCATCCACACCGCCACCCTGCTGCACGATGATGTGGTCGATGGCTCGGATCTCCGGCGCGGCCGGGCGACCGCCAACACCCTGTGGGGCAATGCGCCCTCTGTGCTGGTCGGCGATTTCCTGTTCAGCCGCGCATTCGAGTTGATGGTGGAAGATGGCAGCCTGAAGGTTCTGAAAGTCCTCTCGCACGCCAGCGCCGTCATTGCCGAAGGCGAAGTGGCTCAGCTCACCGCCCAGCGCGTCGTCGAAACCAACGAAGAGCAATATCTGCAGATCATACAGGCCAAAACCGCAGCCCTCTTCGCCGCCGCCTGCCAGATTTCCGCCGTGGTCGCCGAGCGCGACGAGAAAACCGAATCCGCCCTGGAAGCCTATGGTCGCAATCTCGGTATCGCCTTCCAGCTGGTGGACGATGCCATCGACTATGTGTCCGATGCGGCCACCATGGGAAAAGACAGCGGCGACGATTTCCGCGACGGCAAGGTAACCCTCCCGGTTATCCTCGCCTATGCCCGCGGCGATGCCGCCGCCCGCCGCTTCTGGGAGCGCGCCATGCTCGGGAAGGCCAACGGCGATGCCGAACTTGCCGAAGCGGGCGGGCGGCTGCAGGCCACCGGCGCCATCGCCGACACCATGGCCCGGGCGAGGCTGTACGGCAGCCGGGCCATCGACGGCCTGGCGGTGCTGCCACCGACGGCGGCCAGGGCAGCGCTCGTCGAAACCGTCGAATTTGCAATCCAGCGGGCCTATTGAGAGCATCGCCCGGGAAGCAGCGCGGCTTCCCATCGGCGAACGCCTCGAAGCGCTGAAAGATGCGCTCGCCAAGTCCGGCAATGCGGTGCTGGTCGCACCGCCCGGTGCCGGCAAGACCAGCGTGGTCGCCCCCAGCCTGCTCGGCGAAGCCTGGCTCGGCGAAAATCGCGTCCTGCTGATGCTGCCCCGCCGACTCGCGGCCCGGGCCGCCGCCGAGCGCATCGCCGGTCTGCTCGGAGAAGCGGTCGGCATCCGCGTTGGCTATCGCACCCGTCTCGAAAGCAGGATCGGCCCGCACTGCCGCATCGAATGCATCACCGAAGGCATCTTCAACAATCGCCTGATCGGCGATCCCGAGCTTTCAGGCATCGGCGCGCTGCTTTTCGACGAAGTGCACGAACGCAGTCTGCAGGGTGATCTGGGGCTCACCCTGGCACTGGACGCACAATCGGCATTACGGCCGGACCTGCGCATCGTCGCCATGTCTGCAACGCT
>JBBRKH010000061.1:0-9121 GCA_038217965.1 Sphingomonadales bacterium
TGTAGGCAACGCTGTTGGCCGGGCAGTACAGCGAATAGACGAGCACGCCGAGGCTGCCGGCGGCGATGCCGGTGACAATGCCGGCGCGCTCCAGCGAAACCGGCGCGCCGCGGCGCAGCTGGGCAACGATGATGGCAGCAAACCCGCAAGCGGCCAGCAGGCTGACACCCAGGCACCAAAGTGCCGACGACCACCATACCGCCTGCGCCGCTGCAGCTGGATCGATGATGGCGACCACGGCCGCCGTTGCCGGCACGATTCCGGCCATCGCGACCGCGGCCTGCCAGGCCCGGTTGGCCCGGCCGATGCCCGGTCGCGCCATTGCCAGCGCTGCCGCCGCACAGATGCCGCCCAACATCAGCAGCAATCCTGTCCTGAGCAGAAACATCGGATGGGGCGTTCCAGCGAGCACGTCTTCCCGGATGCCTAGCATGAGGCCGACTGCGGTCGCTGCAAACAGACCAAAAGCCGCAAGCCCGATCACGGCTTGCCAATCGCGCAGTGGCCGCACCGGCGCCAGATCGTTCGCGAGATCATCAAGAAGGATGTTTGCTGTCATCGGTCATCTTCCACCAGAGCCGTGAGCCTTTTCAGCCCACGGTGTACATTGACTTTCACCAGGCTCTCGCTCTGGCCGAGCGCAATCGCTGCCTCGGCGACGGACAGCCCGTCGATCCGCGTTGCGCGACTGGCAGCCGCCTGCGCCAGCGGCAGCCGCGCCAGCATCTGCTGGCAGCCGAAGCGGGCAATGATTGCGGCCTCGCCGCTTTCCACGCCGAATATGTCGCTCAGCTCAGCCTCGGGCCGGGCATAGACCCGGCGCAGATGATCCACCCAGCGGTATCGGGCTATGGCAGAAATCCATGGCAGAAACGCCCGCTCCGGATCCCAGCTGTCGCGTTTGCGGTGCAGCGAAAGCAATGCCTCCTGAACAAGATCATCGAGCTGCGACTCCGGCACCCGGCTGCGAAAGAAGCGATGCAGCAGGCTGTCACACAGGCCGAGCAACTGGCGATAGGCGGCACGATCGCCGCGCTGCGCCGCCGCCATCAGTCTGGCCAGGGTTGCCTCGTCTGCGGTCAATGCAGGCGCTGCAACCAGCGGCCGCCGAAAAGGGGCGCGACGGACCGGGCAACGCCGTTCACCGATGCTCGCCTTGCGCTACGGCGATCGCGCCAGCACGAGACAGTGCGAGCAGGGCAGGCAGCGGATCGAGGGAGGGCGCAGCGACAAGCATGCAATTGAACACTGCGGCTATGCTCACCTCTTGCGGTTCGCGGCAAGGGTAGCGAAAATGGCATGCATCGGAGCGTCCGCGCCGCTCACCGCGACCTCCTGCGATGGGCACGTGATGAGGAGAATGTGCGCGTTGGCAGGCCCATTGTCTGCCCAATCCGCCGCCAACGCGTGCCCAAGCGGCAGCGTAAAACGCATTCCTGTGCAGCATCAATCAACCTTTCAGGGGAAACCCGGCAGTCTGCCACCGGCGCCTTACAATAGCGGGTTCGGCACATCGAGGCGTCTGGTTACAAGTGCCTGGCTAGCGCCTGGCGCCGCCCTGCCAACAATGGCGATTGCGGAGTTCAACTCCGCATGACACACTTTTGCAATCGCAATCGGGAGTTCGAGCATGCAGCATTTCGACGTTCTGATCGTCGGCGCCGGCCTCAGCGGCATCGGTGCAGCCTGGCATCTGCAGGACAAATGCCCCGGCAAAACCTTCGCCATCCTCGAGGGGCGTGCCGCCATCGGTGGCACTTGGGATCTTTTCCGCTATCCCGGCATCCGTTCGGATTCCGACATGTACACGCTCGGCTACAATTTCCGCCCCTGGACGGAGCAGAAAGCGATTGCCGACGGCCCCAATATCCTGCGCTATGTTCGCGACACGGCACACGAAGCCGGCATCGAGCAACACATCCGCTTCAACCACAAGGTTACCACAGCCAATTTCGACAGCACGACCGGCCATTGGACGGTGACTGCTGAAACCACCGAAGGCCCTGCAGCCTTCACTGCCAACTTCCTGCTGATGGCATCTGGTTACTACAGTTATGACAATCCCCACAACCCGGCGCTCGAAGGCGAAGCGAGCTTCAAAGGACACATCTTTCATGCGCAATTCTGGCCGGACGGCCTGGATTATCGCAGCAAGCGCGTCGTCGTGATCGGCTCCGGCGCCACCGCCGTCACGATCGTTCCGGTCATCGCGAAAGACGCAGCCCATGTCACCATGCTGCAACGCTCTCCAACCTGGATGGTCTCGCGACCATCGGAAGACAAAATTGCCATTCTGGCGCAGAAAATTCTGCCGCCGATGGCCGCCTACAATCTCATCCGTTTCCGCAACATCCTGATGGGTCACTGGGTGTTCCGTTCGGCACGCAACAACCCGGTGAAGGCGAATGCAAAGCTGCGCGAACTGTTGGCCAAGGAGTTGCCGTCCGACACCATCGACGCGCATTTCACCCCCAGCTACAATGTATGGGAACAGCGTCTCTGCCTGGTGCCCGACAGCGATTTCTTCAAGGCCATGAACGCAGGCACCGCATCCATCGAAACCGACCAGATCGCCGCCCTCGACGCCACCGGCATCACCCTCAAGTCCGGCAAGCACCTGGAAGCCGACATCATCGTGAAAGCAACCGGCCTGCGAATGCAGCTGCTGGGCGGCGCCAGCCTCTCGGTCGATGGCCTCGTCACGCCGAACACCGATCGCTTCGATTATCGCGGCATGATGCTTTCAGGCGTCCCGAACCTCATCAACATATTCGGCTATTTCAACGCCTCATGGACGTTGCGCGCCGACCTCACCTGCGAATATGCCTGCCGCCTCATCGCCGAGATGGACAGCCGCAGCAGCCCCATAGCCGTTCCCGTCATGACGCACGAGACCCTCGAACTTGAACCCCTCCTGCTGTCCTCCGGATATCTGCAGCGCGCCCAACATGTCTTGCCGAAGCAAAGCACCCAGGATCCCTGGCGCAACACCCAGAATTATTTCGAAGACCGGAAGTCCATCCGCAACGACCCGCTGGACGACGGGTTTCTGAAATTCCGCTCTCTGGCGCACCCGGCAGAGCAACAAGCCGCTTTCGCAGAGGTGGCCGAGTAGGCCGGGTCGCAGCAAGGGCAGCGCTCTCCGGCAACCTCAAGCCGCGGCAGCAAGCCCGGGCAATTGCGAGACCGGGCAGGGCAGCGGCAAGTGCATTGGCGGCGTGCTTTTCTGGTAAAGCGAAAACAGCCGCTCGAAATGCTGGGCCGGCGTGGAAATATGGGTTCGCCGGGCGCCGATGGCGGCTATGCGCAGAGCGGCGTGATCGCGGCTGAACAACCGGTGGATGGCGCAGGTTGCGCCGCTCGCGTTTCCCGGCGCGTAAAGCTCGGTCCAGGCCGGGTCGGCAGCGTCTGTGCAGCCGCCTTCGCTGGGCAGGATCAGCGGGATACCGGATGCCAGGCCTTCGCTGGCGACCAGTCCGAAGGTTTCCGCGCGGCTACCGTGCACCATCGCATCCGACGATGCCAGCATGCGCGCCAACAAGTCTCGGTCGCCGATCTGGCCCAGCAGCCGGACATTGCCGGCGGCGGCTGCCGCTTTTGCCACGCCCTGATTGGCAAAACCGTTGCCGATCTGCACCATGCCGAAGCCTTCGTCGCGCAGTGCGGCCACCCCATCGAATACCACGGGCCACTGCTTTTCCGGATGATGCCTGCCAACGCCGATCAGCAGCTTGCCCGATGGGCCAAGGCCCAGCTCGGCAAGCAGTTGCCGGCGCAGCTCATTGTCCCGCCGCCTGGGGTGAAAAAGCTCGGTGTCGACGCCGAGCGGCACCAGTTCGGATGCGATATTGCCATGCCGCTGAATCCGGTCGGCAAACCATCCCGAGCCAACGACGACACTCTGAAATCGTCGCGCCGTGCGCGCAAGATAGCGCCAGCCGGGTGTGGCGAGCCTGTCCACGGCATCGGCCGACAGATAGTCCTGCAGCCACACCTGCGGGTGCGCGGCTATCGGATCGGCATGCATGAACAGCGCCCTGTGGGCCCGGCGTGCCGCATGCCCCTGCCAGTTGGCGACTATCCACGCGCCGCGAAAGGGCGAGGAGGCTTCCACCACATCGGCTTTCAGCATGTCCAGCAGCGCATGTACCGGGGCCGCCTTCCAGAAGATGTGATAGCGCGTGTCCATCGGAATCGCCGGCGCCTTCACATAGATGATCTGCCCGCCGTCACAAGGCTGCACCCGGTCTTCCGGGCCGGGCGCGATCACCGTTACCTTGACGCCATGATGATGGGCAAAGGAGAGCTTGGCATCGATATAGGTTTTCACTCCGCCACCCTGCGGCGCATAAAATTCGGCAACGTCGACGATGTGCATCGGCCCTACCGCCGCTCTGCCGTGCGCAGCCGTTCCACAGGGATTGGCCGCATGGCCAGCCCGCGCAGATAATTGAGCGTCACGGTTTCCTCGCTCAAACCCTTGCCATAGGTTACCGCCACATCCTTTGCCTTCGGCTTTGCCAGCCCGACTTTCGGATTGCGGGTGAAGGTCACGCCATCCTCGCGAAAGTTGAACTTGCGCACCCCGGCCGGCGAGTGGAAGGCGCCTATGGCATAGGTTCCCGGCATCGGAAGCTGCACGCATACCTTGGCCGGCCCGGATGCCGGCGTCGAAATGATGATCCGCCGATAGGGTTTCCCTTCTGCAACCAGCGCATGGTGATCGCGCAGGAAATCGCCCTCCACGCCCGGCCAGAGCTCGATCCGAACCGTGCCGTCGCGGCTCTTGAAGCCATCGATGGTCAGCAGCAGAGCATCCGCCTTGCTGCCAATCGCGCACAGTCCGGCATCAGGCCCGAGCACCGGCGTCTGCGCGGTTGCCGCAGTGGCGAGCAACGCGGCCAGACCTGCAACACGGACAAAAGACATCATGCACTCCTTCCAGCAGCAATGGCTGCCAGTTCGCTGTCGTCGGCACTCCGGACAACATCGCCGCCGCGCTCCGCCAACGCAGCAAGGCCATAGGCAATGCCGTGTCCTGCCACATGCAATGCACCGGCCGCGGCCATCAGCGCTGCGACATCCGGCGCTGCGGCGCCTGTCAGCGTCACGCCGATCGCGGCAAACAGCAATTCCTTGTTCGGCAGGAACGGCAACCTCGTGACCACCATTCTGAGCGCGCCGAGCACGAACCATGTGCCAACTGAAACATCCGGCAATGCCAGCATCCACGCCAGCAGCAGCAACGCCGAGCCGGCCAGCAATCGCGCGCTGTGCAGCATGAACAGCAGCAGATTCTCCCGAGGCGCAAGGCTCAGCACCTTGGCCGAGAACAGCAGTATCAACAGGCTGACGGAGATGACGAAAGCAAAACCGATGCCGACATTTCGCATCGCATCGCCGGCAAAAGCGGCTTCGACCACCGGCCCGCCGCCCAGTGCAAGCGCCAGCGCCAGCATGAGCAAGGTTGCCACATTTCCAGCCAGTGCTGACATGATCGCAACGTCTTTCACCGCTGCCAGCGGCGTTGCGCCAACCACGCGGTCGCCAAGCGCCTGTTTTGCCCAGACAAAAAGATAGGCGTCGCCCGAATAGCCCAGCACCGCGTCGTTCAGCACGCGTTTCTTGGAAAACACGGCAATTGCGCGCGGCGTCAGCGGCCACCAGCGGCGGAAAATGACAAACTCGGTGAGCGGCGTTGCCATGTACGACAGTGCAAAAAGAAGGTAGAACAAGGGATTGGTCGGCAGGACGGCGATCACCTCGCCCCATCCGATATCTGCGACGGCATGTGCCAGATAAACAAAAATGGCCGCCGACAGCGCAACGCTCGCACTCCTGCGCACCATTGGCGAAGACGCAAAGTGCATCGGCCGTTGCCGGAGCATCGCTGAAAAGCGGCGGATGGAGGCCGTGCCGGTCACACCCCGGCCCTAGGCGCAGAATGCGACCGGACTTGGGCAGCATCGTGCCCGAATTGAGCCGCAATCAGCTTGGGATGGGCGTTCCGTCCCAGGCCAGAAATCCGCCGCTGTCAGATGGCTCCAGGCCGTCGATCACCCGCCAGAGGTGCCCTGCAGACTGTTCGGGGCTGAACAGCCTGTCCGCTGCCACGCCGCGCTGAAAGGGCTCTGACATGCCGGTGTTCACCGTGCCGGGATGCAGAGCCACGATTATCGCATCCGGATTCTTGCGCTTCAGCTCCACCGAAAGGGTGCGGACGATCTGGTTCACCGCCGCCTTCGAAGCGCGATAGCTGTGCCAGCCGCCCAGCCGGTTGTCTGAAATCGAGCCGACGCGCGCCGACAGGACCGCGAACGCCGAGCGCTCGCCTTTGCGCAGGCGCGGCAGGAAATGCTTTGCCGCCAGCGCCGGCAGCACGCTGTTCACGCGGAAATTTTCCAGCATCCAGTCTTCCGAAAGCTGCCGCCAGTCCCGCTCCGGTTGCTGTGCTCCCCGGTGCAACAGGCCGGTCGCCACGATGACATGCGAAAGCCCATCGCCTGCTGCCGCTGCCGCCTGCGCAAAGCCGGCATCCAGCGCTTGGCCCACAGAGCTTCGCGACAGCCGCACAACATCAACGCCACGCTGGTCTGCAAGCGTCGCCAGGGCACTGCCGATGCCGCCTGAAGCGCCGATGATCACCACCCTGTCCATAAATCCTGCCTGCCGTTCCGCTGCCACCAACACCAAGCAATCTCCACCCCTCTAAAGTGGAATGTTATCGTGCTTTTTCCACGGGTTGGTCAATTCCTTGGTGCGCAGTTTGCGCAAGCCCACCGCAATCCGCCGACGCGTCGAATTCGGCATGATCACCTCATCGATGAAGCCCATGCTGGCCGCGACAAACGGATTGGCAAAGCGCGCCTCATATTCCTTCGTGCGTTCGGCAATCGCGTCCGCATCGCCGATATCCTTGCGGAAAATGATCTCGACCGCGCCCTTTGCCCCCATCACCGCGATCTCTGCCGTTGGCCAGGCGTAGTTCAAATCGCCGCGCAGATGCTTGGATGCCATCACGTCATAGGCCCCCCCATAGGCCTTCCGGGTGATGACGGTGATCTTCGGCACGGTCGCTTCGGCATAGGCAAAAAGCAGCTTGGCGCCGTTCTTGATGATGCCGCTGTGCTCCTGGGCCACCCCCGGCAAAAATCCCGGCACATCCACGAACGTGATGATCGGGATGCTGAAGGCGTCGCAGAAGCGCACGAAGCGCCCCGCCTTCTTGCTGGCGGCGATGTCCAGGCAGCCGGCCAAAACGGTTGGCTGGTTTGCCACGATGCCGATCGGATGCCCCTCGATGCGCGCAAAACCGACCAGAATATTGCCCGCATGGCTCGGCTGGATTTCGAAGAACTCGCCGTCATCCGCCACCTTGCGGATCAGCTCGTGCATGTCGTATGGCCTGCTCGCGCTCGAGGGCACCAGAGTGTCCAGCGAGGCCAGATCGCGCTCCACCGGATCGGTTGAAACGCGCACCGGAACGCCGCTTCTGTTGTTCAGCGGCAGGAAATCGAAGAAATCCCGCGTCCGCAGCAGCGCATCGACATCATCTTCCATCGCCAGATCGGCAACGCCGGATTTGGTCGTGTGGGTGATCGCGCCGCCAAGCTCTTCCTGCGTCACGATCTCGTTTGTCACCGTCTTCACGACATCCGGCCCGGTCACAAACATATAGGAGCTGTCTTTCACCATGAAGATGAAATCGGTCATTGCGGGCGAATAGACCGCGCCGCCTGCGCAAGGCCCCATGATGAGCGAAATCTGCGGCACCACGCCAGACGCCAGAACATTGCGCTGAAACACCTCGGCATAGCCGCCAAGGCTCGCCACGCCCTCCTGGATCCGCGCGCCGCCGCTGTCGTTGAGCCCGATCACCGGCGCGCCGACCTTCATCGCCATGTCCATGATCTTGCAGATTTTCTGCGCGTGCCGCTCGGAAAGCGAGCCACCGAATACGGTGAAATCCTGCGAGAACACGAAAACCAGCCGGCCATTGATCGTGCCGCTGCCGGTCACCACCCCGTCGCCGGGGACCTTTTGCGCATCCATGCCAAACTCGATGCAATTGTGCTCGACATACATGTCCAGCTCTTCAAACGAGCCTTCGTCCAGCAGGATGTCCAGCCGCTCGCGCGCCGTCAGCCGCCCCTTCGCGTGCTGCGCATCGATGCGAGCCTGCCCGCCGCCCATGCGTGCTGCATCCCGCCGCTTGTCCAGCTCTTCCAGCACCTTCAGCATGCATCATTCCCCTTCACCGCCGCGAGAAAGCGCATGGCAGCTGCAAATGCAACCTGTCGGCTTTCGCGCGCTGCAATCGCGATCGAATCGTCGCCCCACTTTTCGATCTGGTACTGCTCGTCCAGCTCACCGGCATCGAAAACCGCCCCGGCGTCGCTCAATCCTTCCAGCAGCGCCAGGCCCAGCACAGCAGACCCGGTGATGCTGACCACCGTCTGCAGCGGCGCCAGGGTCCAGGCGTTCAGCGCCGCATAGACCGCGCCGACCCGATCGATCGTCGAAGCCGGCTGGCCTGTGAACTGCACCCCCTCGCTCCGCGCAAAGCACACATCGAAACGCGCCTCGACTGCCCGCAGCGGCGGCTCCCAGGCAGCCATTTGCCGCGCCAGCAGATCGGCCGGATGCGGCGCCCGATAGCAGAGCAGATCGCTCTCCGCATAGCGCGCCAGCCCGGCGGCAAAGCCCGCCGGATCGGGCATCACATGATCGATTGCCGCATTGGCAAGGCCAGTCAGTCGCATCGATTCCGGATCGATATCGCCCGCCTGCGCCCGCCATTCATCGGCAATCACTTTCGCCAGTTCCGCATTCGGCAAAACCAGCATCGCCCGTTTCGGTGTTTTCACCGGGCGGCCGTCAAGTGCCAGCCGAAAACCCCCGTCCACTGCCGCCACCGCCACGTCGGCATAGAATCGCTTCACGCGCGCCACCGCCGGGCCAACTTGCGCGGTCCGAGGAAAAACAGCGCCAGCCCGAGCAGCATTACCACCAGCCCGCCGACCAGCAGCAGCACAGGCCCGCCTTTTGGCCCCGCTGCAGTCCCCGCCATCCACATGCCGGTCAACACGATGCCAAGCGCCGCCAGCCGCACCAGCGTAAT
>JBBRKH010000062.1:0-9098 GCA_038217965.1 Sphingomonadales bacterium
GGTAACCGGTTCGGGCAATGTCAACGCCCAGGCAACCGGCACGGCCGATCTCGCCATCACAGGATCGGGCAACATCGAGGTCGCTGGCGGTGCGCGCTGCACAACGCGCACGACGGGAACGGGCACCACGCGCTGCGGATGATCAAAGCAGCGCGAGCGTAGCCAGTTCGGCCGCAAGGTTGGCGGGCATCGCGTCGCCAGCGGGTGCGATCTGCGGCCAATCCGCCTCGGCGATGTAGCGCCAGCCCTGATGCGCGCGGCAGTGCATCGGAACGATCGCTTCGACGTGCGGGTGTAGCCGGAGGATGGCGAGCTGCCCATCGGGCGTTGCCTCCTCCGCAACACCTAGAAGCTGCTGCCGGGCGACCAGGGTGTGCCGAATGATCCAGAACAGGTATCCGCCTGCGAGAACGCGGCGAGGTATGCGCCGCGATGTCAGCCGCACATGCCTGTCCGCCCCCTCACCCTCAATGAAGGGGCGTTGGCGGACCGGAATGTCGGCGGCGGCCGCGCAGGCATAGGCGACCCGGGTAAGGCCAAGGCGGTTCATCCGGCGATTCCGCTGGCGGCTGCCAATCCCAGGAACAGCAGAAAGCCCATGCTGTCGGTGATCATGGTGACAAACACCGAGGATGCGACCGCGGGATCTATTCTCAGCCGTTTCAGGCCCAGCGGCACCAGCACGCCCGCCATTCCGGCGATCAGAATGTTGAACAGCGTTGCCAGCGCGATCACAACGCCGAGCGCGGTGCTGGACAGCACCAGGCTGACACCCAGACCCAGCAGCAGGGCGATGGTGAGGCCATTCAGCATGGCCAGCCGTGCCTCGCGCCAGATGGTGCGGCGCGTGTTGCTGGGGGTCAGCTGGTCGGTGGCCAGCGCGCGAACGATAACCGCCATCGTCTGGTTGCCGGTGTTGCCGCCGATGGACGCGACGATGGGGGTGAGCGCGGCGAGCACCACCATCTTTTCGATGGTGGCGCCAAACGAGGCGATGATGACGGACGACACCAGTGCAGTGCCGAGATTGGCAACCAGCCAGCGAACGCGCGCCTTGTAGCTGTCCAGAACCGGTTCGTTGATATCGCCGTCACCAGCACCGGACAGTCTCAATATGTCTTCGCCGGCTTCTTCTGAAATGATGTGAACGATGTCGTCGGCGGTGATCACACCGGCGAGCCGGCCGTCGGCCGCCACGACTGCCGCTGAAATCAGCGCGTATTTCTGGAACCGCAGCGCAACGTCCTCCTGGTCCATGTCGACCGGAATCAGCGTCTGGTCGCGCTGCATGACATCGCCGACCTGCAGGTCGCGCGGACTGGTCAGCACCCAGGATAATCGCATGGTGCCGATCGGGCGATGCTCGCCGTCCACCACGAAAATTTCCCAGAAATCGGTCACTCCGCCCAGCCCGGACCGCAGCAGATCGATGACGTCGCCGATGGTGAAATGTTCGGTCACGGTCACCAGCTCCCGCTGCATCAGCCGGCCGGCGGATTCCTCGGGATACGAAAGCGCTGTTTCGATCGCCACCCGATCGTCAGCCGACATCTCGTCGAGCACGGCGGCCTGGTCTTCAGGCTCCATCTCCTCGATGATGGCAACCGCGTCGTCGGTGTCCATGTCGGCCATGGCCTCGGCCACCTGCGCTGGATCGAGCAGGGCGACGATCTCGTCACGAACCCAGTCGTTCATTTCCGCCAGCACATCTGCAGTCAGCAGATCGCCCAGCGCCAGGGTAAGCGGTGGGCGCTGGTCTTTCGACAGCTGCTCGAACAGATCGGCAACATCGGCCGGGTGCAGCGGCTGCACGAGCTGCCGCACTTCGCCCTGATCGTCGGCGTCGAGCGCTGCCCCGACCGCGCGCAGGAAGGCCGGCTGCAGGCGGTTGTTCGCCATGGCCGCGGGGTGCGCTGCGGGATGGATAGTGACCTCGGTCATGCGGGTGGCTTGGCTTGTGGAAGGGCGAATTGCAACCGGGGTGGCGCCGCCGGCGAGCGCCAGCGGCGGCGCGTCTGTTTCGGGTGGGAGAAAGACGCAAAGATGCGGTAAAGCCTCGCTGTCGGTCGGGTCGATTTCTGTTCAGCCAATCGCAGGCCGGCCAGGCCTTCGGCCAAACGGTGCCCGCTGATTGGTCTGCGTATCAGAAATCGGGGAAATAGATTTCGAGCCGAGTTATCAACAGCTTAGTACGGCGAGCCGATCATGCATTCCGCTGCTATCCGACGTAGGCTGTTTTCACGGCGGTGTAGAAGTGGCGGGCGTAGCTGCCCTGCTCGCGCGGGCCCAGGCTGGATCCTTTGCGACCGCCGAAGGGGACGTGCGGGTCGACGCCTGCGGTGGGCAGATTGACCATGACCATGCCAGCCTGCGCGTTGCGGACGAAGTGTCGGGCGCGCGCCAGCGATGTCGTGCAGATGCCGGCGGACAGGCCGAACTCGGTATCGTTGGCCAGACTGAGCGCATGATCATAATCGTCCGCGATGATCGTCGAGGCGACTGGTCCGAAAACTTCCTCGCGATTTATTGCGCTGGCCGGCCGAGTGGCAATGGCCAGGGCCGGTGCCATAAAATGCCCCCGCGTGATGGCTTCGCGCAAGTCTCCGCCGACCAGTTCGGCGCCATCTGCCTTGGCGCTTCGTACGTAGCCCAGATTCTTGGACAACTGGGTGCCGTCTGCGACTGGCCCGATCTGGCTTGTCGGATCGAGCGCGGGTCCGATGGCGAGCCTCCCCATGGCTTCGGTCAGCCTGGCTACGAAGAGATCGTGCACGCCCCGGGTGATGATAAGGCGCGACGAGGCAGTGCAGCGCTGCCCGGTTGAGAAGAATGCGCCATTCAAGGCTGTTGCAACAGCGAGATCGAGGTCGGCATCATCGAGCACGACAAGCGGGTTCTTGCCGCCCATTTCGCACTGAGCGGATTTTCCCTTCAGCGCGCAGGCCGAGGCGATGGAACGGCCTGTCGCGACCGATCCGGTGAAGCTGACGCCATCGATACCCGGATGGTCGACAATCGCCTGCCCGACGACACTGCCCTGACCCAGCACCAGGTTGACCACGCCGTCAGGAAGGCCGGCTTCCTGCAGGATCGCAACCAGCGCAGCCGCAGTCCCCGGCACAAGCTCGGCGGGCTTCAGCACCACCGTGTTGCCAAACGCTATGGCCGGCGCAATCTTCCAGGCCGGGATGGCGATCGGAAAATTCCAGGGCGTGACAAGCCCGAACACGCCGATGGGTTCACGGCTTATCTCGACATCGACGCCGACGCGTGTCGAGGCAACGCGCTCTCCGGTCAGGCGCAACGACTCCCCGGCGAAGAACTTCAGAATCTGTCCGGCACGAACCACTTCTCCGACGCCTTCTGGCAATGTCTTGCCCTCTTCCATCGAGAGAAGCCGGCCGATCGCCTCGCGCCGCTCATGGATCAGGCTGCCAGCACGGTCCAGCACCTCGAACCGGTCCTGCGGGCTGCGGCCGGACCAAGCTGGAAATGCGGCACGCGCGGCTGAGACTGCTTCGTCGACATCGGCCGCCGTGCCAGCAGCACTGTAGCCGACGGGTGTGTCGAGGTCTGACGGGTTTTCGTTCACCACGTCGCCGCTGCCGCGCCAGGTGCCTGCGATGAAGTGCTGGTAGATATCTGTCATCGGGTCGGCCCTGGAATGCCCAGGCGCTCGCAATGTGCGGCGTACCTGGCGCTGGTTTCTGCGTTGGGCGGATAGGTGCCGATTACCGGTCGGCCAGAGCGGACTTCTGCGAGCACGAAGGACTCGAAGGCCTCCATCGGAACAATTTCGGCAGCCAGTTCGTCTGCCAGATGGGCTGGAATGATGATCACGCCGTCTCTGTCGCCCACCACGATATCGCCCGGGAAAACCGGCGCGCCGCCGCATCCTATCGGCACGTCGATGTCGACGGCGTGGTGTTTGGAAAGATTGGTTGGAGCAGACGGCCCTGCGGCGAAGCAGGGCATGGCAAGGCCCGCGATGGTTTCGACATCGCGTAGCCCGGCGTCGGTAACGAGCCCGGCGCAGCCGCGAACCTCCAGCCGGGTGAGAAGGATGGCGCCGCCCGAAGCGGCAGTTGCATCGCGGCGGCAATCCATCACCAGCACATGGCCGGCCGGCACCGTGTCGACGGCGACGCGCTGGGGATGTGCCGGGTCCCGGAATGCCTCCACAACGTCGATATCCTCGCGCGCGGGGATATAGCGAAGCGTGGTTGCAGGCCCGGCCATCCGCCGGTTGTCCGGCCCGACAAGCTGCACGCCCTGAACATACTGGTTTCGCAAGCCCCGTTTCAGCAGAAGCGTTGCCAACGATGCGGTGGACGCGTCCCGAAGCGTTGCTATGGTCTCGGCGGGGACTGCCGACGGAGCTGCAGCCTCGCCCGGCGAAAATGCCGTTTTGAAACTAGTCACTGGGCTGGCCTCCTGATCGATGACGGGAAAGAAAAGCCGCGCGGCCGCGGCGGGGCTGGACATAGAGCCTCTCGTCTGAGGTGCCGGGCTCATAGGCCAAAAGCTGGGTTGCAGTGCCGGCTGCAACATTGATCGCGGGTGGATGACGAGCGATCTCGTCAAGCACCAGGTCCGTGCCAAGCCCTGGCCGGTCGGGAACCAGAACATGGCCATCGGCCACTTCGAGGCTGTGGGTCACCACGCTTGCCCGTCCGTCCCAGTCCTGCCGGAAGCGCTCGTGAATGAGAGCGTTCGGAATCGATGCAAGGAAGTGGATTGCCGCGAACTCCGCCACCGGCCCCAATGTGCCGGAATGGGGCGCCACCTGCACAAAATGGGCCTCGGCGAGCGCCGCAATCTTGCGAAGCTGGGTGATCCCGCCGACACGCCCGGTGTCAGGCTGGATGATATCCACCAGTCCCTGCTCGATCAGCGTGCGGTAGCCCCACAGCAAGGCGCCACGCTCGCCCGCGGCGATCGGCAGGCTTGTCCCGCTGCGGACCCGGCGCAATCCCTCGATGTCTTCGGGCGGCA
This sequence comes from Sphingomonadales bacterium, assembly GCA_038217965.1. Taxonomy (GTDB): domain Bacteria; phylum Pseudomonadota; class Alphaproteobacteria; order Sphingomonadales; family Sphingomonadaceae; genus Sandaracinobacteroides. The sequence goes on from JBBRKH010000062.1 coordinate 4,996, forward strand.
CTGGTTCTTCCAGGAACATGAGGTCGAAAGGCTCCAGTTCACGTGCTACACGCAAAGCATCGGCAGACGTCAGCCACGGCGGGCCGTGCAGATCGACAGCGATGTCGACCTTGGATCCAAGTGCTGCCCGGATGGCCGCGACCTTGTCGATTGCATCGGCGACGTTGCCTGTCTTCAACGCGGAGAACCCGTCGGCGACCGCGGCATGGGCCGACTCCAGGCTGCTCGCGTGTACGTAGGCGCGGATGCGGTCGCGAAACCGGCCCCCCAGAAAGCGCCAGAGCGGAATGCCCAGCGATTTGGCGTTCAGGTCCCACAGTGCCATGTCGATGGCCCCGATTGCGCCGGCCCCCACCACGCCGGTCTGGCCATGGCCCATCTGCGCCACGAACAAGCGGTGCCACAGCGCATCGATGTTGCGCGCATCCTGCCCGATCAAAAGCGTCGAAAGGTCGGCAATTCCGGCAGCCACCAGTTTGGGCCAGCCGCTGCCTTCCCCCACGCCGGAAAGGCCATCCTCGGTTTCGATCTTCACAAAGCACCAATGACGGCTGCCGCCACCACTCATGCCTTTTGCCGACCAGCCGGTTTCGCCCGGCGCACCAGCCTGCATCAGATAGGGCGTGACAGAAGCAATGCGCATCAGGGTCTTTCAAGTAGTCTGACAACTTTTAACATATTGTCACACGAGCACAAGCGCTTTTGCGCGCCGGTCAAGTGGTTGTCAGCTGTCTACTCCTTCAAACACCCGGCGCATTGCCCGGGTCAGATGATCGCGCATGGCCGCGCGCGCTGCATCGGGCTTGTTGGCAACAATCGCGTCATAGACGGCCCTGTGCTCTGCCATCAGCATTGACAGTCGATCGTGCGTGCGTACCGTCATAAAGCTGGGTGTAATTCCCATTGCGGTAATTATGCTGGTCCGCAGTCCTTCCATGGTCGTGGCAAAGAATCGGTTGCCGGTGGCTTGGGCAATGCCCAGATGGAAGGCGAAATCGTCATCGACTTGCATAGTGTGGGCCTCGAGATCCCGGGTAAGTTGCGCCATGGCCTCATGCAGTTGACCCCTGTCGTCAGGCGATCCTTGGGCTGCGTGCCAGGCCGCTTCTCCCTCCATGCTTAGGCGATACTCCAAGCAACGGCGCATATCGGAAATTGAAGAAAGGGGCGCGACTCGTCCCGGTTCGGCCTCCATAGCCCGTTGGACATAGGTACCCGAACCGCGCCTGGAGGTAACAACGCCATCGTTGCGCAATCGCGCCAATGCTTCGCGGATCACCGGACGCGAAACACCCAGCATCTCTGCGAGGTCGTTCTCTGTCGGCAGGCGTGCATCCAGAGGATATTCGCCCGACCGTATGCGCCCGGCAATCTTTGCGTAGACGAGGTCACTCAACTTGACCGAACTGGCATCGCTTTCGCCCAAAACCCTGTGTCCTCTTGCCGGTTCAGCCATCGTCGACCGTGGCCAAATTTCTGCACCAAATTTCTGCACCAAAATCTGCATACGTCACAACATACGTCACAACGTGCACTAAAATTTGTCAACATTGGTCTGTCTGGGAGTTGCAATCGCCGCTCCGGGCGGACAATTATGCCAGCCCGCGCAATGAGTGGACAGCACAGGATATGAACATTCTTATCACCGGCGCATCCGGCCGGATAGGGTCGGCGCTCGCCGATGGGCTGCAGGGACGACATGACCTTCGCCTGACTGACAGAGTTATTGCGGCCAACGCGCCCGACCTCAGCTGTGTGATTGCCGATCTCGCCACTGACGACCTGGCAGGTCTGTGCGACGGGATCGATGCGATCGTGCATCTGGCCGGCCACCCCAATTCCCGCGACTGGGCCATCGTCGACGAAGCCAATGTGCTTGCTTCCCGCCGCCTTGCCGAGGCGGCTGTTCGGGCTGGTGTCAGCCGATTTCTGTACGCCAGTTCCATTCACGTCTGCGGGATGCTGCCGGCCGACGTGCCGTTCTCCGAAGACCTGCCTTACGCGCCGGACAGTCCATATGGGGTTTCCAAGGCGATGGTCGAGATGCTGCTGCGCTACGCAGCGGAGCGGCACGGTCTTTCGACGGTGGCGTGGCGAATCTGCAGTTTCCGAACGGAACCTGGCAACGCCCGCGAACTGAGAACCTGGCTGAGCCCGGCAGACATGGTGCGCTGCGCCGAGGCAGCGCTTACCGCCGACCTGCCGGGGTTCTCGACACTGTGGGGACTATCGAACAACAGCCGCGCGCCCATCGACCGCAGCGGATGGGATCGCATCGGCTACACGCCACAGGACGATGCGCAAGCGCATGCCGATCGTCTCCACAGTGCCGGATTCGATGTGTCGCTCGTGTCGGAATGGCCGCTGCTTGGTGGCGCGGTCGCAGATGCGGCCGGATTCTGACCTTTATCGGGCGCTGACCAGAGGCGCCGAAAGAATGAGGACGGGCGAATCATATACGGGCAGGCCCGAAATGCGGCTTCCTGCGCCGCTGGTCTCCACAACGCCTTTTGTGCGGTAAACCGCGCGTGTCAGGAGATCCACATAAAGCGGTCCCGATCCGAAGGCGAGCGTTGGACAGGAGACATCGACGAGTTCGTGTGCTGCATTGTCACCTGGTGCATCGCCGCTGCGCCACACGGCAACCACTGCTGCGCCATCTGCCCGGCGGAACGCATGGGCGGTAATCGGGCCGGTTCCGCCCGTGACGGTGCAGGCAGATGTGGTGCCTGCGGCATTGCCCGGGTCGCCCACCGGTTGCAGCCTGGAATCGAAGATTGCAGTCACGGCCTGCATTGCAGGGTAGCCCATTTTGGTGCGGACCACCGTCCGATCATCCTCCGGAGACCCAGGCGCGTATAGACGCGTTTCCAGCAGGCCCTTGAAATGCTTCGTAGAATCGGCAGCAGGGGGCTTGTCCGTTCGGTGACCGACAAAGGCCAGGTTTGTTTCAGCCGACACCGGGTAGTGCATTTCTGTGATGGTGAAGATCGAGGTCGGCACCCGATAGGCGGCATCCCCCAGCATCCGCCGCAGCAGCCATTTCGCCTGCCGCTCTTCCGTCCACCACATGTTCCTGAGCGCATAATGCTGCTGATTCAGCGACGGCGCGCCATTCTCGCCCTGCCTGACCTCAATGCCCGGATCGATCGCATGGTTCATCGCCTTGAACGAGGGGATGGACGCATAGACCGCGTCTGGATTGGGGTGATAGGCATGGTAGGTCACGGCATTTGCCGCGCCCTTGCCCGAAAGCTTCACGAAGGTTTCAACCGCGACACGGGCGAATTCGCGGTCGCGCGCAGGCTTCGTGCCTTCGCCTTGCCAGACCGCGCCGGCAAATGCCCCCAGGATGACCCCGGCAGCAGGATCGGCCTTCTTGATCGCCTGCGCGGTCTCATGGGCGAAGATGCCATATTCGGGCGCTTCTACCGAAGCGACGAGCTCCGGTTCGTTCCAGATCTCATACTCCTTGACCTTGCCCCGGTAGCGGGTGGCGACCGCAGTCACATAGGCAAGCCACGCCTTGCAACCGGCTCCCGAGGGCAACGGGCTGTCACGCCGGCCGGCGCCGCCGCCGACGTAGCGGTGATTGCCGTAGCTGAGGCTCACCCAGGGCTGAACGCCCTGCGCAAGCATGTCGTCGATGATCGGATCGAGCCAGGCAAAGTCGTAGCGGCCGGCGCCCAGATCTGTGCGCGCCCAGCCGGATTGCAGACGCGCGGCCTTGGCGCCGAGCGGGCCGAGATATGACCGCCAACTGTTGTATGTGGAATAATCACGGTCGATCGCTTCGGCGCCGACGGACCAGCGATTTGCCTCGATGCTGACTGCAGATCGGGGCTGCACCTGGCCCAGGATCGAAAAGCGCGCCGCAAAGCCATCTCCAGTCAGGGCAGGCTGGGCCGTCTGCGCCAACAAAGCCGCCGCTGGCAGCGCGGCACCCACCATTGCGATCGTCCAACCTGTCAAGCGTCGCATCTCAGTCTCCCTACCCATCCCCTCGACACGCCAGCGATAGGCCGATATGTCATGTTGTAAACTCAAACTGCCAATGCTGTAAGGATTAGTCAATGATGAAGTCGAACTTTCGCAGAGCAGAC
>JBBRKH010000063.1:0-9026 GCA_038217965.1 Sphingomonadales bacterium
CCGGGAGCCAACAATGCGCGCCGCATCACCTTTGAATATGTGATGCTGAAAGACAAGAATGACAGCGACGAAGACGCCCATGGACTGGTGGATCTGCTGCAGCGATACCGGCTGCCGGCCAAGGTGAACCTTATCCCCTTCAATCCATGGCCCGGCAGTATCTACGAAACCTCGGACCCCGCCCGCGTGGAGCGGTTTTCCCAGATCATCTACGCCGGCGGCTTTTCCGCGCCTGTTCGCCGGCCACGCGGACGCGACATCATGGCGGCATGCGGCCAGCTGAAATCCTCATCGGAAAAGATTTCGCGCGCCGAGCTGGACAAGCGGGCAGCGGAAAAGGAAGCGGCCTGGGTTTAGCCGACGCAGATTTTTTGCTTCCTGCAGGACAGCGACGGAGGCGATTTTTCCACCATTCTCGCACCCGATCTGCCGCCGAGCGCCGCGTGAAGCCATGCGGCACAGAAGCCTCCGGCCAAGGCTACCGGAGGCCGTGCGTCAGATATGGCTGAAATTTTCCAGAACTCGGCAATATGAACCAAACATTCGCATTTCGTTCATATCGGGTTTATTCCGTCTGACCACTCACTGAACGTAACCTGTTGAAAACGCTTATCTGATGGATTTCCGCGTCACTTGGCACGCGTCCTGCAAAGCTCCTGGTATCGACCAACCCAACAGGAGACAGACAATGACCAACGCCTCTTCCTTCGCTCCCACCCTCTTCAGCGGCCTGTTTGCCGTTGGTGCTTCGGCCCTCATTCTCGGCTTTGCCGCCGGCCCGGCGCAGGCTGCCAGTGTCTCGCTGCCGGTGTCGGCGCTGCAGCTTGCCACTCCGGCTGGCCGCGCATCTGTTGATGCCCGCATCGAGCAGGCAGCCGAGACCGTCTGCGGCCGGCCCGAGGAGCGCAACCTGAAGGCTCGCCGTGCTGCCAGCCTGTGCGTTGCCGAAACCATTGCGGCGACCCGCGCCCAGCTGGCGGCGATCAAGGCCGCGTCGCAGGTGGCGACGCGCTGATCCACTATTCCGTTTGCCGCGCCCCCCTCGCGCGGCAGACCAGCGGCGGCGCGGTTCCCGATCGGAGCCGCGCCGTTTTGCTGCGCGCGGATGGCGAGGCGCGCACGCACCATGTCGGCTACATCAAGCCCAGGGCTTTCAGCGAGGCATGGCCGGAGCGGGCGATGACGAGATGATCGTGGACGGCAATGCCCACGGCTTTGGCGGCATCGACGATCTGCCGGGTCATCTGGATATCGTCGCGACTGGGGGTGGGATCGCCGCCCGGGTGGTTGTGCACGAGGATGATGGCGCTGGCCTGCAGTTCCAGCGCGCGTTTCACGATTTCGCGCGGATAGGCCGGGGCCTGGTTGACGGTGCCCTCGCCCATGGCTTCGTCGCGGATCAGGATATTGCGGTTGTTGAGGAACAGCACGCGGAATTCCTCGGTTAGTTCGTGCGCCAGGCGGGCGTGCAGATAATCGACGACGAGATCGAAACTGCCGAACACCGGGCGGGCAGCGGCCTTGCGCTGCAGGGAGCGGACAGCGCAGGCTTCGACGAATTTCAGTGCGGCGGCGGCACCTTCGCCGAGGCCTTCGACCCGGGCAAGCTCTTTGGGCGAGGCGGCCAGAAGGGTTGGAAGATCGTGGAATTCGGCCAGCAGGGCTTTTGCCAGCGGCTTGGTGTCGCGGCGCGGAATGGCGAGCGTCAGAACATATTCCAGCAGCTCATAGTCGAGGAAGGCGTCACCGCCGCCGGCGATGAGGCGCTCGCGCATGCGGCTGCGGTGGCCGGCCTTGTCGCTCAGAAGGCGTAGGGCGGGCGATCGAGCCCGACGGGAGAGGCGGTGAAGATTTCGATGCCTGTCTCGGTGATGCCGACCGAATGCTCGAATTGCGCGGAAAGCGAACGGTCGCGGGTGATTGCCGTCCAGCCGTCATCGAGGATGCGGGCGTCCGCCCGGCCGAGATTGATCATCGGCTCGATGGTGAAGAACATGCCTGGGCGCAGGGTTGCGCCTTCGCCGGGGCGGCCGGCGTGTACGATGTTGGGCGCCATGTGGAAGCGGCGGCCGAGGCCGTGGCCGCAGAAATCGCGGACGACGGATGCGCGGTTTTTCTCCGCGTGGCGCTGGATGGCGTGGCCAATGTCGCCCACGGTGGCGCCGGGTCTTGCTGCCTCTATGCCGAGCATCATGCACTCGTAGGTCAGGTCGACGAGGCGGCGGGCCTTCAGCGGCGGATCGCCAACGAAATACATGCGGCTGGTGTCGCCGTGCCAGCCACCGACCACAACCGTCACGTCGATGTTGACGATGTCTCCGGGCTGCAGTGGCTTGGAAGACGGGATGCCGTGGCAGATGACATGGTTGACGCTGGCGCACAGGCTGTGGCTGTAGCCGCGGTAGAAAATTGTGGCGGGGACGGCCCCGCGCGCGAGGACGAAATCGTGCGCCAAGGTGTCCAGCGCCAGTGTGCTGATGCCCGGCTTCACATGCGCTGCAAGCATATCCAGCGTTTCGGCCGCAAGCAGTCCTGCAGCGCGCATGCCGGCGAAACCTGCGGCGTCGTGCACCACGATGGTGCGCTCGTCGGTGTCGAGATCGCTCATGGCTTCTGGATTTAGGCGCATGGAGGGGCTAGGGCAATGGCATGACGCAGCCAGCAATCGAACAGCCCGCGACAGACAGGGTGTGGACGGCGGCGCTGGTGATCATCGGCGACGAGATATTGTCGGGCCGGACGCAGGATGCAAACCTTGCCTATCTGGCGCGCTGGCTGAACATCCAGGGCATCCGGCTGCGCGAAAGCCGGGTGGTGGCAGACGACATGGCGGCGATTGCAGCGGCGGTAAATGCCTGCCTGGCGGCGCACGACTATGTGTTCACGACGGGTGGCATCGGGCCGACGCACGACGACATCACGGTGGATGCGATTGCGGCCGCGCTGGGGGTGCCGGTGGTGCTGCATCCCAAGGCTGAAGCCGTGCTGCGCGGACATTATGGTGACCGCATCACCGATGCGCGGCTGCGCATGGCGCGGGTGCCGCAAGGTGCGGACCTGCTGGAGAATCCGGAAACCGGCGCGCCTGGAATACGGCTGGGGCGGCTGTTCATCATGGCGGGCGTGCCGAAGATCACGCAGGGGATGCTGCGCGGGCTGGACGGCAAGCTGGCGGGCGGCCGGCCGGTGATTTCAGCTGCAATCGGCGCGTGGACGGCGGAAAGCCAGGTGGCGGGCCTGTTGGCCGAGGTGCAGAATGCGAACCAGGATGTGCAGATCGGCAGCTATCCATTCTGGCGCGACGGCAGGGGCGGCGCGAATTTCGTGCTGCGGGCGGTGGACGCCGCGCGGCTGAAGGTGGTGGTTGCGTCTTTGGTGGCAGCGCTGCAGGCTGACGGTGTGGATGCGGTGGAGGGAGAAATATGAACGCCATTCGCGCGACGCTGATTGCCTTGCTGGTGGTGGGGCTGACACTGTTTTCCGTGGGCAACAGCCAGACGACCTGGGTGAACTTCGGTTTCACCGAACTGGGCATGCCTCTATATCTGGTGGTGCTGGCCAGCTTTCTTCTGGGGCTGCTGCCGGTGTGGATGTGGCTTTCGGCCGACCGGGCGATGCTGGGGCGCAAGCTGAAGAAGGCCGAAGGCGCGCTGGCCAAGGTGGAAACCGATCTGGCACAGGCGCGGGTGGAGCTACTGCGGCCGCCGGGCGCAGCTCCGGTGGCGACGATGGAGACGCCGGCAGCGCAGCCACAGACCATTCCGCAGCCCGCGCCGCCACCGGGCACCTGAACGTGGCGAGCCCGATCTGGCTGGCGGTGGACACCGCCGATCTTCGCCGCGCGCGCAAGCTGGTGGCAGCGGTCGCGCCGCATGTCGGCGGCATCAAGCTCGGCCTGCAGTTCTTCGCGTCCAACGGTCCGGCCGGCGTGCGCAAGATCGCCGAGCATGGCCTGCCGCTGTTTCTCGATCTGAAGTTTCACGATATCCCCAACACCGTGTCGCGCGCGGTGCAATCGGTCGGCGCACTGGCGCCCGCTGTCATCACGGTGCATGCGGCAGGGGGCCGGGGGATGCTGGTGCGGGCGCGGAAAGTTGCGCCGCAGGGCACAAAGGTTGTTGCGGTCACGGTGCTGACCAGCCTGTCGGACGGCGACATGGGGCGCATCGGCGTGAAGGATGGCGTGGCCGCGCAGGCGGCGCGGCTGGCGCGGCTGGCCAGGGCGAGCGGGCTGGACGGCATCGTCTGTTCGCCGCTGGAGGTGGCGGCGATCGCGGCCGAATGGCCGGGCGGCTATTTCGTGGTGCCGGGGATTCGCCCGGCAGGTTCCAGCGCCGACGACCAGAAGCGCAGCGCGACACCGGCTGCAGCGCTCGCTGCCGGCGCATCGATGCTGGTAATCGGCCGGCCCATCACCGCTGCGGCCGATCCGGCGGCGGCGGCGCGGGCGATTGCCGATAGCCTTGCCTGACATGCGCACCGTCGCCATGCGCACCGTCGCCATGCGCACGAAGGTGAAGATCTGCGGCATCATGAGCGAGGCTGCTCTGGTGGCTTGCCTTTCTGCAGGTGCGGATGCGGTGGGCTTCGTGTTCTATCCGCCGAGCCCGCGGGCGCTGTCTCCCGATCATGCCGGCGGGCTGGCGTCTCGCGCGCCGGACCTTCTGAAGGTGGGGCTGTTTGTGGATGCCGACGATGCGTTGCTGGATGCCGCCGTGCAGCAGGCAAGGCTCGGGGCAATACAGTTGCAGGGCGGGGAAAGTGCAGCGCGGGTGGCGGCGGTGCAAGCGCGCTACGGCATTCCGGTGTGGCGTGCTGTCGGGGTGCGGACCGCAGCCGATCTGCGGGCGGCCAATCAGGAATTTTCCGGCGCGGATGCGCTCCTGCTGGATGCCAAGGCGCCCGAAGGGGGTCTGTTGCCCGGCGGCAACGGGTTGCGCTTCGACTGGCGGCTGCTGGCGGACGCACGGCCGACGCTGCCGTGGGTGCTGGCAGGCGGACTGGATGCTGCCAATGTGGCGGAAGCGATCCGGCAGACGGGGGCCGCATTTGTCGACGTGTCATCCGGAGTGGAGGATGCGCCGGGCGCCAAAAGCCTTGCAAAGATCGGGGCGTTCATCAAAGCAGCACGCCATGCTTGATAGTCTGGAAATTCCGGCGAGTTTGCGCTCCGGGCCCGATGCCAATGGGCATTTCGGCGCGTTCGGCGGGCGCTATGTCGCCGAAACGCTGATGCCGCTGATCCTGGCGCTGGAGCGGGAGTATCGGGCGGCGCAGGTGGACCCGGCATTTGCCGCCGAGCTGGACCATCTGCTGAAGCATTATGTCGGCCGGCCGAGCCCGCTGTATTTTGCGGAAATGCTGACAAAGACGCTGGGTGGCGCGAAAATCTATCTGAAGCGCGACGAGCTGAACCACACCGGCGCGCACAAGATCAACAACTGCATCGGGCAGATCCTGCTGGCGCGGCGGATGATGAAGACGCGCATCATCGCCGAGACGGGCGCCGGGCAGCATGGCGTGGCGACGGCGACGGTGGCTGCCCGCTTCGGGCTGCCGTGCGTGATTTACATGGGCGCGCGCGACATCGAGCGGCAGGCGCCCAACGTGTTCCGCATGAAGCTGCTGGGGGCCGAGGTGGTACCCGTCGTCTCCGGCTCGCAGACGCTGAAGGACGCCATGAACGAGGCGCTGCGCGACTGGGTGACCAATGTGCACGACACCTTCTACATCATCGGGACGGCGGCCGGTCCGCACCCCTATCCGGAGCTGGTGCGCGAGTTCCAGAGCGTGATCGGCAAGGAGGCGAAGGCTCAGCTGCTGGAGGCCGAAGGGCGGCTGCCGGACGTGGCGGTGGCGGCGGTGGGCGGCGGATCGAATGCGATCGGGCTGTTTCACCCGTTCCTCGATGATCCTGTTGAACTGGTGGGCATCGAGGCTGCGGGGCACGGGATTTCGACCGGCCAACATGCCGCGTCGCTGACCGGTGGGCGGCCGGGTGTGCTGCATGGCAACAAGACGTTTCTCCTGCAGAACGAGGATGGTCAGATCACCGACGCGCATTCGATATCGGCGGGGCTGGATTATCCCGGCATCGGACCGGAGCACGCCTGGCTGCACTCCATCGGGCGGGTGCGCTACGAGAGCATCACCGACGACGAAGCGCTGGCGGCGTTCCGGATGCTGGCCGAGGTGGAGGGCATCATCCCGGCGCTGGAGCCGGCGCACGCGCTGGCCTATGTGGCGAAGCGGGCGCCGGAAATGGCGGCGGACGATATCCTGCTGATGAATCTGTGCGGGCGAGGGGACAAGGATATTTTTACGGTGGCCGCAGCGCTTGGAGTGGAGTTGTGAGCGACCGGTTGCAGCGGCGGTTCGAAGCCGTGGCCGGGCGGGCGGCGCTCGTTGCCTTCGTGTGCGGCGGCGATCCCACGCCGGACATGGCGCCTTCCATCCTGCAGGGGCTGGTGCGCGGCGGGGCGGACATCATCGAGATCGGCATGCCGTTCACCGATCCGATGGCCGACGGGCCGGCGATCCAGGCGGGGAACATCCGCGCGCTGGGGGCGGGGATTTCGCTGCGGCGGCTGCTCGGGATCGTTGCCGACTTTCGCCTGACGGATGCGGACACGCCGCTGATCCTGATGGGCTATGTGAACCCGATTTTGGCGTTCGGGGTGGATGATTTTGCGGCGGCGGCAAAGGCGGCCGGGCTGGACGGGGTGATCATCGTGGACCTGCCGCCCGAGGAGGCCGGCGAAGTGCGGCCGGCCCTGCTGGCGCATGGGCTGCATCTGGTGCGGCTGGCGACGCCGACGACGGATGCGGCGCGGCTGCCGGCCGTGCTGGAAGGGGCGTCGGGCTTTCTCTATTATGTGGCGGTTGCCGGAATCACCGGGCAGAACAGCGCACAGGCCGCCGACATTGCCGAGGCAGTGGCGCGGCTGAAGGCGGCAACGGTGCTTCCGGTGGCAGTGGGTTTTGGCGTGAAGACGCCCGAGCAGGCCGCCGCCATTGCCCGCCATGCCGATGCTGTGGTTGTTGGCTCCGCAATTGTGCAGCTGGTGGGCGAGGCGCACGCGCGACTTTCAAATGACATCGGCGGCGAAGTGGAGCGGTTTGTCGCCACGCTGGCGCAGGCGGTGCGCAGCGCGCGGGTGAAGGAGGCAGCATGAGCTGGCTGAGCCGCGGCCGATCCCGGCTGACCAGTTTCATTGCCCGGCGCGAGACGCCGGACAATCTGTGGACGAAGTGCCGCAATTGCGGCGCCATGCTCTACACGCGCGAGTTCGAGGCCAATCTGAGCGTCTGCATCGAATGCGGGCACCATGAGCGCATCGGCGCGGCCGCGCGATTTGCGCAGGTTTTCGACGGCGCTTCGTTCGAGCGGATCGCCGTGCAGCAGCCGCAAGACGACCCGCTGAAATTCCGGGACAGCAAGAAATACCCGGAGCGGCTGAAGGTGGCGCGGGCAACGACCGGCGAAAACGATGCGATGGCGGTGGCCAAGGGCAACATCGCCGGCCGCGCCGCCGTTGTCGCGGTGCAGGATTTCGCGTTCATGGGCGGCTCGATGGGGATCGGTGTGGGGGCGGCTTTCGTGACCGCGGCGCACGCGGCGATTGCGCTGCGGGCGCCGTTCATCATCTTCACGGCGGCCGGCGGCGCGCGGATGCAGGAGGGCATCCTATCGCTCATGCAGATGCCGGCGTCCACGGTGGCGATTGCCGAAGTGAAGGAGGCCGGGCTGCCGTATATCGTGGTGCTCACGGACCCGACGACCGGCGGCGTGACCGCCAGCTATGCCATGCTGGGCGATGTGCAGCTGGCAGAGCCGGGGGCGTTGATTGCCTTTGCCGGCGCCAGGGTGATCGAATCCACCATCCGCGAGAAACTGCCCGAGGGCTTCCAGCGTGCGGAATATCTGCTGGAGCATGGCATGGTGGATGCCGTTGTGAAGCGGCAGGATCTGGCGACGACGCTTGGGCGGCTGATCAATCTCCTCGCGCCTGCTGCTGCTGGCTGACGCAGATGGCGGCGCGGCAGATGGACCATGCCAGGTCGGATGATCCGGTGCTCGACCGGCTGCTGCGCGCCGCCGGGCAACAGCAGATCACCGGCGTCGATCTCTCGCTGGAGCGGATCAGCCGGCTGCTGGCGCGCATGGCCAGCCCGCACCGCAAGCTGCCGCCGGTGCTGCATGTGGCGGGCACCAACGGCAAGGGATCGACCTGCGCCTTCCTGCGCGCTGCGCTGGAGGCGGCGGGGCATCAGGTGCACGTGTTCACCAGCCCGCATCTGGTGCGGGTGAACGAGCGTATCCGGATATCCGGCGCGCTGGTGAGCGATGCCGATCTTGCCGAAGCGCTGGCCGATGTGCTGCGCTTCAATGCCGGGCAGCCGCTGTCTTTCTTCGAGGCGATGACGGCGGCGGCCTTCCTGCTGTTTGCCGCGCATCCGGCGGACGCCTGCATTCTGGAGGTTGGCCTGGGCGGTCGGCTGGACAGCACAAATGTTGTCGAGCAGCCGCTGGTGACGGGGATTTCCCAGCTGGCGATGGATCATGTGGCGATCCTGGGGCCGACCATCCGGCATATCGCGGCCGAGAAAGCGGCGATCGCCAAGCGCGGCGTGCCGCTGGTGACGCAGAAATATCCGGGCGGTGTGGCGGCGAAGGTGGCCGAAGTGGCGGCGTTGCATGGCGCGAAGCTGTGGGCGCGGGGCGAAGCGTGGGATGCGGCGGTTTATGACGGGCAGCTGGAATTTCGGGCGTTTGCCGGCGAAGACGAGCCGCTGAAACTGCCGCTTCCCAAGCTGGCCGGCGCGCACCAGGCGGACAATGCGGCGCTTGCGGTTGCCATGCTGCGGGCGCAGACGGCGCTGAACGTGCCCGACAGCGCGCTCAGAAGCGCGATGGGCTGGGCGCAGTGGCCGGGGCGGCTGCAACGGCTGACGGCGGGACCGTTGGCAGCACTGCTGCCAGCCGGCAGCGAACTGTGGGTGGATGGCGGCCACAATCCGGCTGC
>JBBRKH010000064.1:0-8961 GCA_038217965.1 Sphingomonadales bacterium
AGTTGTAGTGAAGTCTCGTGACGGAAGATTCGGCGTGGCGTGATCCAAAGCGCTGCACTCCTCTCATGGTCAGATCATGTTGCCATTGTCGGTTACCGATCGCAATCATCGGCCACACATTGAAGCTGAAATGTCGGAAACTGGGTCGGATCCTGCCCGACCGCTTTTCCACCCGATAGCGGTCCAACAGCGGGGGTACCAAGCGTCAGGTTTTCACCTCTAGCACATGGTCCGATGCGCCAGCGTGACGCCGCTGTGTCAGTCCAATGTGTCAGTCCGCCGTCCACCACCAGGCTGGAGCCGATGACAAGTGCCGAGGCGTCGCCGGCGAGATACAGGATAGCCCCCATCAGATCCTCGACCCGGCCGATCCGGCAGCCGCCGACAGCAACGGTTCCGCCGCCCCCGCATAGGGGATGTTTCGCCCACCATAGCGGCGCACGCGCAGATTGGCTTGTTCCCCGTGCCCCGCGAAACCCTCCAGGGCGCAGAGCCGGCTGCAATATTCGCCGATCATCACACTTGCCTCGTCTGTCAGCACACGCTGATAGGTGCAGGTCTTCAGGAACTTGCCTACCCACAGTCCGCCCGTATAGCGCGCTGCCTTCCGCGTCGGCAAAGTATGGTTGGTGCCGATCACCTTGTCGCCATAGGCAACATTGGTCCGTGGGCCCAGGAACAGCGCGCCATAGTTGGTCATGCGCTCCAGAAACCAGTCGGGATCCCTTGTCATCACTTGCACATGCTCGTTGGCATATTCATTCGCGACCGCCAGCATCTCCTCGTAGCTGTCGCAGACGATGACTTCGCCATAGCTGTCCCACGCCTTGCGAGCGATGCCGGCGGTCGGCAATATTTCCAGCAGGCGATCCACTTCGCGCATGGTTTCGCGGGCAAGCTTTTCGGAGTTGGTGATCAGGATGGCGGGGCTGTCCGGGCCATGCTCGGCCTGGCCCAGCAAGTCTGTCGCGCACATCTCGCCGTCGACGCTCTCGTCGGCGATCACCATCGTCTCGGTGGGGCCCGCGAACAGGTCGATGCCGACCTTGCCGAACAACTGACGCTTGGCTTCCGCGACAAAGGCGTTGCCCGGCCCGACGAGCATGTCCACAGGGCGGATGCTTTCCGTACCCAGGGCCATGGCCCCGATCGCCTGGATGCCACCAAGTGCGTAGATCTCGTCGGCCCCCGCCATCGCCTGGGCAGCCACGATCGCCCGCGCGGGCTTGCCTTCGAACGGCGGGGCGCAGGTGATGACACGCGCAACGCCGGCCACCTTGGCGGTGATCACGCTCATGTGCGCCGACGCCAGCAGCGGATACTTGCCCCCAGGCACGTAGCAGCCCGCCCCATTCACCGGGATGTGGCGATGACCCAGCACCACGCCGGGCAGCGTCTCCACCTCGACCTCCTGCATCGAATCGCGCTGAATTTGCGCGAAGTTGCGCACCTGGGTCTGCGCGAACTCGATGTCGTGAATATCCTGAGGTGTAAGGCTCCCGATGCAGGCGTCGATCTCGGACTGCGTCAGCCGATAGTCCTCGCGATCCCAGCCATCGAACCTGATCGAAAGCTCGCGCACGGCCGCGTCGCCGCGGGATGCGATGTCCGCCAGCGTCGCTTCCACGGTGTCGCGCACCTTGCGGTCCAAGTCCGCCCGTGTTTCGGCGCTGGCACCGCGCTTCAGCCAAACTGCCACCACATTCTCCTGTCCAGAGGATAAGCCTGCAAGGGATATTGACTGCGAATGCAAACGAATGCAAGCTTGGTGAGAAGAGAGAAATGAAGCCATGACAGCAGTTTCGCCGAACACGCCGAATACCCATGCCCTGGGATGGACCCCGCAGGCGCTGGAAGGGCGTATCGTCCGCTATCGCAACCTCATCCCCTGTCTCAACGCTTTCGTGGATACCCGCACGCCTGGATCAGACAGGAAAGAGAATTTCACCATCATCGGGCCGGGGGTCTCCGAGAACCCCGAGCAGCATGTCCACATAGCCGAGTCGCACGGCTTCAACATCGGGGGCGCGCGCCAGCCCGGCGGATGCACCAATTCGCAGCACAGTCATGAAACCCCCGAGGTGTTCGTCGTCCACACCGGGCGCTGGCGCTTCGATTTTGGCGAGCTTGGCGACGACGCGCAGATCGAGGCGGGCCCAGGCGACATCGTATCGTTTCCGGTCCGCTGCTTCCGCGGATTCCGCAACATCGGGGATGAACCAGGCTTCCTGTGGGCCGTTCTCGGCGGCGATGATCCGGGGCGCGTGACATGGGCGCCCCAGGTTTTCGAAATGGCGGAGCGCTACGGGCTGATCCTCCTGGAATCGGGCGCGCTGGTCGACACGACCCTGGGGCAGACCGTCCCGCCGGGCGAACCCCGCATGCCGGTAACCAGTCGCGAAACGATCGCACGGCTCCGGGTCATGCGGCCCGAGGATGCGCCCGAGGTGCTTGCGCCGGCGCCAGCCAGCGCAAGGCCCGGCGAGGCGCTGGTGATCGGCCCGGGCGGCGAACTTCCGGCCACCGATGGTTTCACGGTATCCCGGCTCTCGCTTGCCGCAGGGGATGCAACGCCGCCGCGTGCGCCGGATCAGACAGAGGTGGTGTTCGTGCAACGCGGAACGGCCGAAGTGCGCACGCCTGCTGCCGGCGTCGCGCTGGGTGCCGGCGACACGATGACCCTGCCTCTCGGCCTCGACAGGATCTATGCCAGTACAATTGGCGCGGAACTGATCGTCGTTCGGGGAACGGCAAGCCACGGGCCAGCTGTCCAAAAGGAAGAGCGGCGCTGACCGCATCGAGTCCCGCTGCAGCGGCCCTGCCGCATGCCAGGGAGTTGCCGCTCGGGATCCGGGTGGTGGCCTATCTCAGCGTCCTCACGGGCTACATCTTCTATTGCTACAACTACATCGTCGTCGGTTATGTGCGCCCGTTCCTGGTTGCGCAGGCCGGCTTCAGCATCGCCGATACCGCCCTCATCGCAATGGCGGGCAATCTGGGCGTCACGGTCGGCGCCATCGTCTGGGCCAGTTTCATCGCCCGCGTCGGCCGCCGCCGCGCAGTCGCGATCACGGCCGCCGGCATCGGGATCATGGCCGCGATCCAGGCGTCGCAGTTCATCCTCGGCATGTGGGTGGGCGGGCGCTTTGTGATGGATGCCCTGTTGGGTGGCTATTATGTCGTCGCCACCAGCCTCGTGGTGGCACTGTTCCCCCAAACCTCGCGTGCGAAGCTGGTGGCGCTGAATTCGGCCATGTATCCCGCCGCCAATGTCGTCATCGGGCTGCTGGGCGGGTGGCTGGGCGAAACCGGCTGGCACACGCTGCTGTGGCTGGCGGTGGCGCCGCTCGGCATTTCGGTGCTGCTGTGGTTTGCCGTGCCCGACGATTCCACATACCGCCCGTTCGGCGACGGCAGCGACGAGGTTGGCCTGCATCCGCCCGCCGCCCAGGGGGGCTGGCGCGAGATGTTCTCGCCCAGGCTCCGATGGCTCACGGTCGGCTGCATCACGCTTTCGGGTATCGATTTCAACGCCTACCAGTTCTTTCAGGGCTTCGTGACGCTCTACGTGAAGAACGAACTCGGCATGTCGGCCGGCGTGATGGGCGCGATCGTGGCCGCGATCAGCGCGGGCGCGTTCGCCGGCAACTTCTTCTGGGCGATCATCGCCGACCGATACGGGCGCAGGCCGCCGCTCCTCGGTTACGTGTTCGCCGCGGGCATGCTGCTGCTCTTCCTCCAGCCCGGTCTGGAGCAGCTGGAGCTTTCGATCATCGGCTTCATGTTCGGGCTGGGATATTCCTGCACGACCGCCTGGGGCGCGTGGTTCGCCGAACTGTTCCCGCCGCACCTGCGCACCCATGGTGCCGCGCTGTTCCACGCCGGCCATATCCTGGCGATAGGATCCCCGCTGCTCGCAGCTTACACCTCCGAAACCTTCGGCATGACGAACTCGATGGCTATCGCTGCGGTCGTCTACCTCGCGGGGGCCGCGCTATGGTTCGTGCTGCCCGAAACCTTGTCCCGCGCGAAGCGGGCCCCCATACCCTCGCCCGCCCCCGCCCCCGGAGATACCTGATCCATGCCCGATGCCCTGCCCTTCCAGCTTCCCGAGCGCGCTCCGGTCCGTCGCATACGCAAGACAGCTGGCGCCCCGGGCACCGCCCGCACCCAGAACATGGCCGGCTTCGAGGACCGCTTCACCGACATCGTCGACTATATCGTGCGCATCACCGACGAGATCTGGCAGTCGCGCGCGGTCGGCTACATCCGCGATACCTATGATCCGGCCTGCGCCGTCTACTCCAGCTACGGGGTCGTGCGCACCGCAGAAGCCGTGGTCCGCAACACCATAGCCGGGATCGCCGCCGCCCCCGACGGTGATACCAACCACCTGAACGTTGCCTGGAGCGGTGATGCAGATGCCGGCTTCTACACGGCCCATCTGGGCTTCGGGAGTGTGACGCATTCGTCGGCGGGCCTCTACGGCCCGGCAACCGGCTGCCGCTATTCGCTGCGCTTTGCAGCGGACTGCATCAGCCGCGCCAACAAGATCCACACCGAATGGCTGGTACGCGACAATGGCGCCATGGTCCGGCAGGTGGGGTTCGATCTGGACGAAGCCGCCCGCGCCGTGGCCGGGCTTTCGGCCGGCGAGCCCTATCTCGTGGCGGCGCCGGCGCCCGGCGCACCGCGCGCCGCAGTGGACCGCAGCCCGGTCGGTGCCTGGGCGCACGACCTGTTCGACGGCATCTGGAACGGCCGCCGACTGGACCGGCTCGACCTTTTCTATGCACCCGATGCCATCGTGCATTCCGCCGGCGGCCGCACGGTGCAGGGGCTGCCCGCCATCTCCAACCTGCTGCTGTCGATCCTGGCCTCGATCCCCGACGGCGAGCTGACTGTCGAGCATGTCTGCTGGTCGGACGAGACCGACGGCGTGATCGTTGCCGTGCGCTGGGTGCTGGTGGGCAGCAGCGCGCGCGGCGGCATCCTGGGCGATGCGCTGCCAGTCGGCCGGCCGGTCTTCATGATGGGAAGCTCGCACCTGCGCCTGGATGGACCGCGCATCGTCGAGGAGTGGACGGTGTTCGACGAAGTCGCTGTGCTGGCGATGGCGTATCGCGGATGACGCTGGCGGCGAGACTTGCGGCCGCGCAGCGCGACCCCGGGCTGGTCGCGGCCGCGCGGGCCATGGGCGAAGGTGCGCTGGACATCGCAGAGCGCCAACTGAAGGCGCGCCTGCGCACCGATCCAACAGATGTCCTTGCGATCCGCATGCTGGGCGAAGTGGCGGGCCGCCTCGGGCGCTACCGCGATGCCGAAAAGCTGCTGGCGCGCGCGCTTGAGCTGGAGCCCGGCTTCCACGCCGCGCGCGCCAATCTCGTGACCGTGCTGCACCGGCAGAGCAAATTCGGGCAAGCGCTGGCAGAAACGGAACGGCTGATCGGCGCAGAGCCGCACGACCTGGGGCATCTGGCCCTGAAGGCAGCCGTGCTGGTGCGCACGGGCGATTACGACGGCGCACTGGAAGCCTATGCCCGCATCCTGGCCGTCCATCCGGGCGAGGCGAGGCTCTGGATCAGCCGCGGGCATGTGCTGAAGACGGTGGGGCGTCGCGCCGAGAGCATCGCCGCCTATCGCACCGCCATCGACTTGCTGCCCACGCTGGGCGATGCCTGGTGGAGCCTCGCCAACCTGAAGACCGTGCGGCTCGACGCGTCCGATATCGCGCGCATGACGGACGCGCTCGATGCAGCCGGCACCGCCGGCGACCGGTATCACCTGCACTTCGCGCTGGGGAAGGCGCACGAGGATGCCGGCGATTTCGCTGCCTCGTTCCGGCATTATGCCGAAGGCAATCGCCTGCGCCGGGCCGAGCTTCCTTACTCGGCGGCCCGGACGACGGCCCATGTGCAGGCCTGCCAGCGGATGCTGACCGCGGACGCATTCGCCGCCCGTCGCGCGGGCGGCCACCCCGCCCGCGATCCCATCTTCGTCGTCGGGCTGCCGCGCGCGGGCTCCACGCTCATCGAACAGATACTGGCCTCTCACAGCGAAGTCGAAGGGACGATGGAACTGCCCGATATCGGTACCATCGCGGCCGATCTTGGCGGCCGCCATACGGGCCACGACGGGGGGCCGGACGCCACCGCGCCAGCGATGCTGGAACGGCTGCTGGCCTTGTCGGCAGACGAGCGCAGCGCACTCGGGCAGCGCTACCTCGACGGCACCCGCATCCAACGAAAAACGGGCCGTCCGCGCTTTATCGACAAGATGCCTAACAATTTTCAGCATATCGGGTTAATCCACCTGATCCTGCCCAATGCCACCATCATCGATGCGCGACGGCACCCGATGGCCAACGGCTTTTCCGCATTCAAGCAGCACTTCTCCCGCGGCCAGGGCTTCACCTACGAACTCGCCGACCTCGGCTTGTATTGGCGTGATTACACCGCCCTGCTGGAACATTTCGCAGCGGTGCTGCCCGGCCGCGTGCACCGGGTCTGCCACGAACGCCTCCTGGCCGATCCCGAGCGCGAGATCAGGGCGCTGCTCGACCACGCCGGGCTCGCCTTCGAGCCGGCGTGCCTGACCCCCCACCAGACAGAGCGGGCCGTCCGAACCGCAAGCGCAGACCAGGTGCGCCAGCCCATGGCGGCCGCCGCCGACGAAAGCTGGAAACACTATCGGCCATGGCTCGGCCCGCTGGCCGATGCTCTGGGCGACTGCGTGGCAGGTTATGAGCAAGAAAATCGGTCACCGGCGTAAAAACCCGCCTTGCATCCGCAGGCAATAAATGACAGGGTCGAGCTTGTGGAAATGGGCCAAAATGCTCAACCAGCTAGCCACGCAAAGGGATCGGCATGACAACATCGAGGATTCGGCCCACCAAAGCCAGTGCTGGATTGACGGCACTGTTGATGACTGCGGCTGCAGTCCCGGCTGTCGCACAATCGGAGGCCGCAATAGATCAGGTCGGCGCAGACATCATCGTGACCGCGCAGCGCCGGGCTGAAAGCGTGCAGTCGGTGCCGATCAGCATCACCGTGCTGAACACCCAGAGGCTGGAAAACCTGAACGTCCGCAACTTCAACGATTATATGGCGTTCCTCCCCAGCGCGAGCTTTACCACCGGAAGCATCGGCACGCCCGGCAACAGCTCGGTATCGTTCCGCGGCATCGCGACCAACGGCGGTCTGATCACGGCCGGCTCGCTGCCAACGGTCGGCACCTACCTCGACGACCAGCCGATCACCTCCATCCTCGGAACCGTCGACATCCACGTCTATGATATCGCGCGTGTCGAGGCGCTGGCCGGGCCACAAGGCACGCTGTTCGGGGCGTCGAGCCTGGCAGGCACCATCCGCATCATCAGCAACCAGCCCGACAGCAGCGCAGCCTACGGCGCGGTCGATGCCGAGGTGAACAGCATTCTGGGCCGCGGCGCGGGCGGCCAGCTGGAAGGGTTCGTCAACCTGCCGATCGTCAAGGACAAGGTCGCGCTCAGGACCGTCGCCTGGTACACTCGCACCGGCGGCTACATCGACAATGTGTTCGGCTCGCGGACCTTCCCCTCCTCCGGCATCACGCAGAGCAACGAAGATCTGGTGGAAAAGAACCACAACCCGGTCGATGTCATGGGCCTGCGCGCGCTGCTCGGAATCGACCTCAACGACGACTGGACGGTAACGCCCTCCATCATCCTCCAGCGCACCGAATGGGACGGCAGCTTCCAGTCCGACGACGACAATGCCGGCGAACTGAACGTCGCGCATTACATCCCCGAATTCGGCAAGGACGAATGGCTTCAGGTCGGCGGCACCATCACCGGCCGGGTTGCCGATTTCGAGATCACCTACGCCGGCTATTACATGAAGCGTTCGATCTACAGCCACAACGACTATTCGGACTATGGCTATTTCTACGATCTCGTGGCCGGTTCGGGCGCCGGTGTCGTGAACGATGCCGGGCAGCTGATCGATCCGTCGCAGCTGAACATCCGTGACTTCACGCTGAGCAAGGTGAGCCAGGAACTGCGGCTGGCGCTGCCCGACACCGGCCGGTTCCGCGGCCAGATCGGCCTGTTCTACCAGCGCCAGGTCCAGAATGACGACGAAAGCTACATCACGCCCGATTTCGCCACCCGCCTGTCAGTCCCGGGACGGCCCGCGACGGTGTGGCTCACCCGGCAGGAGCGGATCGACAGGGACTATGCCGCGTTCGCGCAGTTCGATTTCGACGCGACCGACAAGCTGCTGCTGACGGGCGGCGTGCGCCGCTACCGCTTCGACAACAGCCTGGTGGGCTTCTTCGGCGTCAACACGACCTTCTTCGGCACCGGCGTGCGCCAGTGCCTGGGCCGTGCGGCCGGGGGCGGGCCCTTCGGCGTCGGCCAGGCGGTCGTGCCCGGTTCGCCCTGCACCAACCTCGGCATCCTGAACTCCGACGGCTCCATCAGCCCCAAGAGGTCGAAAGACAGCGGCTGGACTTGGCGCGCCAACGCGACCTACCGCCTGACCCTCGACAACATGGTCTATGCCACCTTCTCGAGCGGCTTCCGCCCGGGCGGCATCAATCGCGCCGGCACTGCGGAGCCATTCGACGCCGACAAGCTCTACAATTACGAGATCGGCACCAAGAACAGCTTCTTCGACAAGGCGCTGACCGCCAACGTCACACTGTTCCTGCAGGACTGGAAGGACGTCCAGGTCTCCTACCAGCCGCCCGGCGGCAGTGGCGTGGTGCTCGTCGGAAACGTCGGGAAGGCACAATCCAAGGGCGTGGAAGCGGAGCTGACCTGGCGGTCCGACGGGCTTTCGATCAGTGGCTCCGGCACCTATGTCGATGCCAAGCTGAAGGAGCCGTTCGTCCTGTTCGGTGCCGAAACCGCGCCGGCCGGGGCGCGGCTGCCCCTGACCCCGAAGTTCAAGGGCAACATCGTCGGCCGCTATGAGTGGG
>JBBRKH010000065.1:0-8907 GCA_038217965.1 Sphingomonadales bacterium
TGGCAACGCCTCGGGTGCGATCGGGCCGGTCGATTTCGGCATTCTGGCGCGCAAGGGCTCCCTGTTCACCACGCGGCCGACGCTGTTCGACTATTATGCGACCGATGCGGATTTTGCCGCGGGCAGCGCCCGGGTGCTGGCAATGCTGGCGGCCGGCAGCATCGCGCCGACGATCGGGCAGACGTTTGCGCTGGCGGATGCCGTGGCGGCGCATCGGGCGCTCGAGGGGCGGACGACGATCGGGTCTTCGCTGCTGCGGGTGTAGTTCTGTGTTGCTGCAGACGAAACCACTGTCCCCGTAGAGCGGTCAATCCCCGCAGAATCGTCATCCCAGCGAAGGCTCAAATCGCTGTGACGACCGATTCGGGGGGTGCGTTCAGCGTTTGTCCAGCGGCAGAAAATCGCGCTGTGCGGCGCCGGTGTAGAGTTGGCGGGGGCGGCCGATCTTCTGCTCGGGGTCACCGATCATCTCGTTCCACTGCGCCACCCAGCCAACGGTGCGGGCCAATGCAAAAAGCGCGGTGAACATGGATGTCGGAAAGCCGATGGCCGACAGAATGATGCCCGAATAGAAATCGACGTTGCGGAATAGTTTCTTCTCGATGAAATATGGGTCGTTCAACGCCATCTCTTCAAGTTGCAGGGCCACATCGAAGATCGGATCGGTGACATTCATTTCTTTGAACACTTCGCGCACCGTCTTCTGCATCACAGTCGCGCGCGGGTCGTAATTCTTGTAAACCCTATGGCCGAAGCCCATCAGCCGGAACGGATCATCCTTGTCTTTCGCGCGCGCGATATAGTGCGGGATCCTGTCGGGCGTGCCGATCTCGCGCAGCATGTTGAGCGCGGCCTCGTTGGCGCCGCCGTGCGCCGGGCCCCATAGGCAGGCGATACCCGCGGCAATGCAGGCAAACGGGTTGGCGCCCGATGAGCCGGCCAGCCGCACCGTGGAGGTCGACGCATTCTGCTCATGATCGGCATGCAGGATGAAGATGCGGTCGAGCGCCCGCTCGACGACCGGATTGACCACATAGGGCTCGGCCGGAACGGCAAAGGTCATGCGCAGGAAATTGCCGGTGTAGCTCAGCGAGTTGTCGGGATAGATGAAGGGCTGGCCGATGGGATATTTGAACGCCATCGCGGCAATGGTCGGCATCTTGGCGATCAGCCGGTGGCTGGCGATCATGCGCTGCTTGGGATCGTCGATGTCGGTCGAATCATGGTAGAAGGCGGAAAGCGCTCCGACAACGCCGCACATGATCGCCATCGGATGCGCATCGCGGCGGAAACCGCGGAAAAACTGCATCAGCTGCTCATGCACCATGGTGTGTCGGCTGATGGTGTAGATGAAGCTGTCCAGCTCCTCTCTGGTCGGCAATTCGCCTTCGGTCAGCAGGTAGGCAACCTCCATGAAGCTCGAATCCTGCGCCAGCTGCTCGATCGAATAGCCGCGGTGCAGCAGCACGCCTTCGTCGCCGTCGATGTAGGTGATGCCGGATTCGCAGGCCGCCGTGGAGGTGAAGCCCGGATCGAATGTGAAGGCGCCGGTGCGGGCGTAAAGCTTGCGGATATCCAGCACATCGGGACCGATGCTGCCGGCGATCACCGCATAATCCTGCGCCGGTCCACCGAGGGCCAATGTGGCGGTCTTCGTCATGGTTTCCTCACTCCGCTTTTCCCTGCAACGCGCCATGTATGCGGTGCAAACTCTCGTCTCGCCCGAGCACCGCCATGATGGCGAACACGCTCGGGCTCGTGGCCTGGCCCGTAAGCGCGGCCCTCAGCGGACCTGCAACCTTGCCGAGACCCGCGCCGGCCGCATCCGCCACGGCCTTGGCGGCCGCTTCGAGCGCTTCCCTGGTCCAATCCGGAACGGCCGCAAGCGCTGCAGCTGAAGCGTCGAGTATCCCAAGGCCGGCCGGGTCTAGCAACTTTTCCGCGCCTGCGTCCATCACGATTGAGCGATTGCGAACGAGATAGCCGGCCGACACAGCCAACGCATTGAGATTTTTGGCTCTTGGTTTCAATTCATCCATGCTGCGAAGCAGCAGATCGGCTTCATGCGCGGTCAATTCGCGGCCCAGAGACTCGGCCATTCGCGGTGCAGTCAACGCGACCAGCCGGGCATTGTCCGCCAGCTTGATATAGTGGGCGTTGACACTTTCCAGCTTCTGCAGGTCGAACTTCGCCGGCGAGCGCCCGACGCCTGCAAGATCGAACAGGCGAATGGCTTCGGACCGCCCGAGCAGTTCGCTGTCACCATGCCCCCAGCCCAGCCGCAGCAGATAGTTTTCCAGCGCTTCCGGCAAGATGCCCAGTTCGTCGCGATAGGCCTCCACGCCGAGCGCGCCGTGGCGTTTGGACAGTTTCGCGCCATCAGGGCCGTGGATCATCGGCACATGCGCATAAACCGGCTCCGGCCATTCGAGCGCCCGGATCAGCGCCAGCTGGCGGAAGGCGTTGGACAGATGATCATCGCCGCGGATCACATGGGTGACACCCATGTCGTGGTCGTCGATCACCACCGCCAGCATGTAGGTCGGCGTGTTGTCGGAGCGCAACAGCACGAAATCATCGAGCGTGCTGTTCTGCACCGTCACCTTGCCCTGCACCGCATCGTCGATGGTGACTTCGCCGTCGATCGGCGCTTTCAGGCGCACGACGAACGGCCGGTCTTCGGGCCAGTCGGTGCGATCCCGCCAGCGGCTGTCATAGCGCTGGGGTGCGCCGCTGGCCTTCTGCTCGGAACGCATGGTTTCCAGCTCGTCTGCGGTCGCATAGCAGCGATAGGCGCGGCCCGATGCCACCAGCCCGTGGGCAACATCGGCGTGTCGTGCCGCGCGGGCATACTGGAACACCGGAGGTTCGTCTGCATCCAGGCCCAGCCAGGCCATGCCATCTAGGATGGCCCGGATGGCATCATCGGTGGACCGCGCGCGATCGGTGTCTTCGATCCGCAGCAGGTAGGTGCCGCCGTGGTGGCGCGCATACAGCAGATTGAACAGCGCGGTGCGGGCGCCGCCGATATGCAGGTAGCCGGTGGGGGAGGGCGCAAAGCGGGTGACCGGGGCGCCGGCCTTGCGCGGCTGCTGGACGATGTCTTGCTGGCTTGTGTTTGGCATGAAAGCGTCCGAAGGTTTGGCCGGGTCGGCCGATTGCAGGTTTTTACGCACGCGTGGCTAGCAGCTTGTCCGACGCGCCGCAAAAGGCGTTTTCCCCTCCCGCGCGCCTCGGCTTTCCGTTCGTGGCTGCAATGATAGCAGCCGAGCAGTCGCGCTGGATCCTGTTCGCGCCGGTGCTGCTGGGGGCGGGAATTGCGCTGTGGTTTCTGCTGCCGCTGGTTTCGCAACGCCAGCTGGCGCTGGGTCTGGCGCTGGCGGTCTCGCTGGCCGGGCTGGCGCTGCACGGGCTGCAAGCGCGGCTCGTCGTGTCGGCCGGCCTGCTTCTGGCGCTTGGGCTGGCAGCGGCGGAGGTTCGCAGCCTGGCGGTGGCCGCGCCGGTTCTGCACCATCGCCTCGGGGTGGCCGTGCTGACCGGCGAAGTGCTGGCGCTGCAGGCGCGTGCCGGGGGCGAGCGCTGGCAGCTGCTGCTGCTGCGCGACGCCAGCGACATCGATCCGGCGGTGAAGCTGCGGCTCACACTGGCGGACAGGCCTTCGCGCGCCGTTCTGCCGGGCGCGCGGATCGGCATTCCGGCCGTGCTGCAGCCGCGCACCGGGCCGGTGGTTCCCGGCGGCCATGATCTCGCGCGGGCGGCGTGGTTCGACGGGATCAGCGGCTTCGGGCGGGCGACCGGACCACCCGTGCTGCTGGCGCCCGCGCCCGCGGGGCGGCTGTGGCTGGCCCGCCAGCGCGCCATGCTGACGGCTTTTCTGCAAGAGGGGATCGGCGGTGACGCCGGGCGGGTAAGTGCGGCGCTGGTGACCGGCGATCAGGGGCAGGTGCCGGCGGACATTCTGGAGGCAATGCGCATTTCCGGCCTGGCGCACCTGCTCAGCGTTTCGGGATTTCACATTTCCGTGGTGGCGGCGGGCGCATTTCTGCTGTTTCGCTGGAGCCTGGCGCTGTGGCCGTGGTTTGCATTGCGCCTCTCGGTGCGGGCTGCTGCCGCCCTGATGGCCGGGTTGGCAGCGACCGCCTATGCGCTGCTGGCAGGCGCCGAGGTGCCTGCCGTGCGCGCGGCAATCACCGCATGGATCGTGCTTGGCGCGCTGGCGGCGGGGCGCAATCCCCTTTCGCTGCGGCTGATCGCCTTTGCCGCATTCGCGATCCTGCTGCTGCGCCCCGAGGCCCTGCTGAGCCCGAGCTTTCAGCTGAGCTTTGCAGCGGTCACAGCGCTCGTGCTGCTAACGCAATCGGCGTTCGGCCAGCGCTATCTGAAACGCGATCCGGAAGCCGGCGTCTGGCAGCGGATGGGGCGCTATGGGCTGGCGCTGCTGGCGTCCGGGGTGGTGGCGGAAATCGTGCTCTCGCCCATTGCAATGGCGCATTTCGGTCGCGCCGGCGTGTATGGGGCGTTCGCCAATCTGCTTGCCATCCCGCTCACGGGTCTGGCGATCATGCCGCTGCTGGCCGGCTTTCTGGGCGCCGCATTGCTCGGACTGGAGGGTGTTTTGGCGCCGCTGGTGCGGGCATCCCTCGATGCATTGATCGGGCTTGCCGCGCTGGTTTCGGCGTGGCCGGGCGCTACCGTCACGGTGCCGGCGGTGCCGCTTGCCGCGTTTGCGCCCGGTGTAGCCGGCGCACTCCTGCTCGGGCTGTTGTCCACCCGGCTGCGCTGGCTGGGCGGACCGCTGCTTGCGGCAGCGTTGCTGCTGGCGGTTGCGGGCAGCCGCCCGGACGTCTTCGTGTCCCCGGATGGGCGGCAGGTCGGGTTGGTGCAGGATGGCGCGATCCACTTTCTGCGGCCGCAGCGCGGTGGTTTTGCAGCGCGTGCCTGGAGCGAGGCAGCCGCTGTGCCGGTCGGCGGATTGCTCTCCGGCCTGCCGGGCAGCCGGTGCAGCGACGGCGGCTGCATGCTGACGGCAAACGGCCTGACGCTGCTGGTGCTGCGGCAGGCGCCTGGCGTGCCGATCGGTGCCTGGTGCGCGCAGGCCGACATCGTGGTGTCACCGGCTGGCCTGCGCGATTGCCGGCCGCGCTGGTTGCTGCTGGATGCCGTGGCGCTCGAGCGCGCAGGTGCGGTGTCGATTTCCACAGCCAGGCGCACGCTGGACAGTGCGGCCGCGCGCGCCGGCGATCATCCGTGGAGTGCGTCGGCTCTTCCCGGCGAGCAGAAGACTTTGCTAGGGACAATGCGATGGGTGCCGCCGCTGACCGAATGACCGAAGCCGAAGCCGCCGGGCGGCTGGCGGTGCTGGCGGGCGAGATCGACGCCCATGCGCGCGCCTATCATCAGGACGATGCACCAGCGATTTCGGATGCGGACTATGATGCACTGATCCGCGAAAACGATCGTCTGGAGAAAGAATTTCCGCATCTGGTGCGCAGCGATTCGCCTTCGCGCAAGGTGGGCGCGCCGGCGGCGCCGGGCTTTGGAAGGGTGCAGCACGCCAGACCGATGCTGAGCCTGGACAATGGCTTCTCGGATGCCGACGCGGTGGAATTCGAAGCGCGGGTCAAGCGGTTTCTCGGCCTTGGTGACGCGCCGGTGGCGTTCACTGCGGAAGCGAAGATCGATGGATTGTCCCTTTCGCTGCGCTACGAGGATCGGCGGCTGACAACGGCAGCAACGCGCGGCGACGGATCGGAAGGCGAAGATGTGACCGCCAACGCGCGGACGGTGGCGGATGTTCCGGCAACCTTGCCCGCCGACGCGCCGCCGCTCGTGGAGGTGCGCGGCGAAATTTACATGGCGACGGACGCGTTTCAGGCCTTGAACGCAGTGCAGGCGGAGATTTCGGGCAAGATTTTCGCCAATCCGCGCAATGCAGCGGCCGGCTCGCTGCGGCAGCTGGATACCGCCATCACCGCAGCGCGACCGTTGCGGTTTCTGGCGCACGGCTGGGGCGAGATGGAAGCGATGCCTGCCGACACCCAGCTCGGCATGATGAACACACTGCGCGGCTGGGGATTTCCGGTCAGCGACACGCTGGTTCGCTGCGATGGCATGGCGGCGGCGCTGGCGGTGTATCGGCGCATCCTTGCCAGCAGGCCGGCCCTGGGGTTCGACATCGACGGCGTGGTGATCAAGGTGGACAGGATGGATTGGCAGGCGCGGCTGGGGCAGGTGGCGCGCAGCCCGCGCTGGGCGCTGGCGCTGAAATTTCCGGCCGAGCAGGCAACAACCCGGCTGCTGGCGATCGATATCCAGGTGGGGCGCACGGGGGCGCTGACGCCGGTGGCGCGGCTGCAGCCGGTGACGGTGGGCGGCGTGGTGGTGACCAATGCGACGCTGCACAACGAGGACGAGATTGCGCGCAAGGACGTGCGCGTTGGCGATCTGGTGATGGTGCAGCGAGCCGGCGATGTCATCCCGCAGATTCTGGGCTTCGCAACGCCGGATGCAGAGCATGCGGCGCTCGGCCGCTTCGCTTTTCCGGGCGCCTGCCCGGACTGCGGAAGCGCTGCCGTGCGCGAAGCGGGCGAGGTGGTGCGGCGATGCACCGGCGGACTGGTCTGCCCGGCACAGCGGATCGAACGGCTGCGGCATTTCGTGTCGCGCCGGGCAATGGATATCGAGGGGCTTGGCGCGAAGTCGATCGAGGAATTCGTCACGCTGGGCTGGATTGCAACGCCGGCAGACATCTTCACGCTTGCCTTGCATCGCGATGACCTGCTGGCGCGCGAGGGCTGGAAGGAAAAGTCGGTCGCCAACCTGCTTGCGTCGATCGACGCGCGCCGCTCGCAGGGGCTGGATCGTTTCCTGTTCGGGCTCGGCATCCGGCATGTCGGCGAAGTGACGGCCCGCGATCTGGCGCGCGCTTTCGGGGAATGGCCGGCGCTGGAAACGGCGCTGGATGCATTGCCCGCCATGCTGCCGGCCGAGCGGGCCGGATTCCTGAATGTGGCTGGCATCGGGCCCGAAGTCGCGGCCGCGCTGGCGGATTTCTGGGCCGAGCCGCACAACCGGACGCAGCTGCATGCGCTTCTGCAACAGGTGCAGCCCGCCGCGGTGCGTCTGAACACGCGCCATTCTGCCATTGCAGGAAAGACCGTGGTTTTCACCGGCACGATGCAGGCGATGGGCCGTGACGAGGCAAAGGCGCGGGCAGAAGCGCTCGGGGCGAAAGTGGCGGGCAGTGTTTCGGCAAGCACCGATCTGCTGGTGGCGGGCGCCGACGCCGGGTCCAAAAGGGCAAAGGCCGAAAAGCTCGGCATCACGGTGCTTGCCGAGGCGGAATGGCTGGACCTGCTGGCCTCCGAATAGCGCCATGCACTGAATGCATGGCTCCGAACGCGCCTGCTGCACTGCATCATCGGTCTGGCACTGCCTATGTCAGTGCTTCCACAAACCAGAAACGAAATTGGTCATGCGCAACCTCGATTACCTCCTCGACGCCCTTGTTCTCCGCACTGAAACCCCGCCCGTCGTTGCCCGTCCGGACAAGCGCGGCGTCAGATTGTCACTGCCTTCGACGCGGTTGCCGCTCTTCCACGCCTGGCGGCCCTGATTGCTGCTGCCCGGCCGGAAGGCCGGGCACGCCGCAACACCAGCACCGGCCATTCGGACCGCGGATTTCGCGCCACAAGCGCAAATCCGTGGCGCCGATAGGCGGCGATCACTTCGCGGGACTGCGATTGTAGCAGGCCCGCCAGCACCAGATGGCCGCCGCGCGCAACCATGGCCGACAGGGCCGGTGCCAGTGCCACGAGCGGCCCCGCCAGAATGTTGGCCAACACAAGAGGGTAGGGTGCCTGTTCGGCGATCCGTCGGTGTGCAACACCGGGCGCCACCAGCAAATCCAGTCGCCCGGGACCGCGCCCGAGTGAAACCCCGTTCAACCGCGCATTGCCCGTCGCAACGCGCACGGCCACGCTGTCGATGTCGGCCGCGACGATCCGCGCACGGCGCCACAGTCGCTGCGCCACGAATGCCAGCACGCCGCTGCCGGTGCCCACATCAAGGGCATGCGAAACACGGCAGCGCCTGGAAAGCGCCAGAGTTGCCGCGATCACACCCGAAGTGGTCGCATGCTGCCCGGTGCCGAAGGCCAGCCCCGCATCGATGCGGATGGCAAACTGCCCGCTCAGCGCCTCGCCTGCCCGATCCGCCGTGTGCAGATGCACCCGCCCGACATTCACCGGCGCCAGCCCCTGCTGGCTTAGCGCAACCCAATCGACCACTTCGACCGCTTCGACAACCGGCAGACAGCCGGCAGAGGGTGCCAACGCCGAAAATGCCGACAGGAGGTCTGCCGAGGGCGCTCCTTCGGTCCACATCTGCAGCTGCCACCCGTCGGCAATTTCGCTCGCCACCAGGCTCGGCTGCGCTTCGAAACGCTCGAACGGTGCGTCGGCTGCGGCTGCGGCATCCGCCTCGGCCCGCGTGCACGGCAGGGTGGCGCAATGGAGCGCTTTCAACCCGCAAAAATCCGCACTGCTGCCGCCGCCCGTTCGCCGCGCATCTGCCAACGTCCCCCGATGGGTACAAAGCCCAGTCCGCGTGCTGCAAACTCCTGCACGACGACGGCATGAAACCGCGCCCGCGCATCGGCCGCGCCGAACATCCGCACCGGATCCGCCACGAATGGCACGTCCGGCAACAGCAGCAGATGCAGATCGGCCCGGCTGTTCCGCGCCGCCAGCAGATCATCCCGCCCGCCAAACAGCATGGTTGCCCAGGCCGTCGTCATCACGATGTCGGTGTCCTCGATCAGCAGGGCAGGGTTCGCCGCTGCGGCCGCTTCTGCCTGTTCGGCATGCCCATGTGCAATGGCTCGATGATCCTGCAACGTCAGCGGCC
>JBBRKH010000066.1:0-8897 GCA_038217965.1 Sphingomonadales bacterium
CCGTCTTTGCCGTGCGCCAGCGCCAGCTGCTTGCCCCAGATGACCAGCGAACCCTTCATCGCATTGTAGGGCTGCGGCCCGCCCATCGCCTCGGCCGCCGATGTGGTCGCGATCAGCACAATTGCGCCATCCTGCCGCTCCACCATCCCCGGCAGCACGGCGTCGACCGCCCGCACCGGCCCCATGACATCCACCTCGAACGCATTCTGCCAGTATTTCTCGCTGCCGATGCCGCCGCCGGCCGACGAAATCGGCACCAGCACATCGCATCCACCCAGCTGCTCCAGAGCCTGCGCGAGCCAGGCCCTGTAAGCCTCCTCCCTCTTCACATTCACCGCCGCGCCGACAACATTGGTGCCATAACGCTTCAAACTGGCAACCGCATCTTTCACGCCATCCTCGGACCGCGCGCAGATGGCGAGATCACACCCCTCCCGCGCCAGCACCTCCGCTGTCGCCATGCCGATACCACGCGCAGCGCCGACGATGATCGCCCTTTTCCCCTGCAGGCCGAGATCCATCTTGCCGATCCTCCACGCATTGTGCGCGCATCATGCCGCGTCGTCACACATCGCGCGAGCTATCTGAACCAGCACCCGCGCGAGAGCAAGTAAGAAACAGGCATGTTTGTTTTTTGAGAGCGCAGAATCACCGCCAGCATGAAGGCGTGCGAGACCCCTTCCCCTTGGCGGCATAAAGCCCACCCACGACCACCCAAGGCTTGACTTGCAGACCGGAAAACAATCATGGCTGTCTGCTCGAAAGGAACGCAACCATGCCACTCGCAGCAGTCCGGCAGCCGCCCGTCCCGCGGGTAAAGAGCGACTCGGCCGGGCTGACCCAGCAGTCTGTGAAGAGCGCGCAGACGCGGGCGCGGGTGATCGAGGCGACCATAAAATGCATTGTGAAGGTTGGCTATGCCAACACCACGACGCCGCAGATTGCAGCGGAGGCGGGGTTGTCGCGCGGTGCGATGCTGCACCATTTCGAGAATGGGGCGGCGGTTATCAAGGCTGCCATTGTGGAGCTGCACGAGAAGCGGTTGCGCGCCTTTCGCCGCGCGGCCGACACCGGCGAGCATGACACCGCAAGGCTGGTGCGCACCTACTGGGGGCAGCTCCAGCGCCCGGCTTTTGTGGCGTTTCACGAGCTGGCGCTGGCAGCGCGGACCAACCCGGAGCTGGCAAGAATTCTGCAGCCGTTGCAGATCGAGTTCCGCGAGCGGTTCAATGCGCAGGCCGTGGTGCTGTTTCCGGAATGGCAGGCGGACCGGCAGGGCTTCAATCTCGCGATGACGCTGTCGCAGACGATGCTGGAGGGGATGGCCATTCATCTTCTGACGGGGGCGATGGACGAGGCGATGGTCGATCCGATGTTGAAGTTGCTGGAAGACCAGATCAGGGCGATGAATCCGGCGCTGCCCAAAGCGTCCGGATGAGCGGTGCCGGAAAAGGACCGCTGGCGGGCGTCCGGATCCTGGACCTCACCAGCGTGCTGATGGGGCCATATGCCACGCAGATTTTTGCCGATCTGGGCGCCGACGTGATCAAGATCGAAAGTCCGCAAGGGGATACCACCCGGGCTCTGCCGCCCGGCCCGGACGCCACGCGCGGCGGCATGTTTCTGAACGTCAACCGCGGCAAGCGCAGCCTGGTCCTTGATCTGAAACAGCGCCCGGCGCGGGACGTGCTCCTGAAGCTGGCCGAAACCGCCGATGTGTTCGTGCATTCCATGCGGTTTCAGGCGATGGCGCGCCTCGGGCTGGAGTATGCGGCTGTGCAACAGGCCAACCCGAAGATCGTCTATGCCAATCTGTACGGCTTTGCCCGCAGCGGCCCTTATGCCGACTATCCGGCCTATGACGATATCGTGCAGGCGGCCTCCGGACTGGTCGATCTGCAGGCGCGGCTATCGAACGGCGAGCCGACCTATCTGGCGACCGTTGTGGCCGACAAGGTTGCCGGGCTGACCGGTGCCTATGCCATCATCGCAGCGCTGTTCGCCCGCGAGCGCACTGGCGAAGGCCAGGAGCTCGAAATCCCGATGTTCGAAACTCTGGTGTCGTTTGCCATGGTGGAGCATCTGACGGGTTCGCTGTTCGAGCCGCCCCTCGGCCCCCCGGAATACCCCCGCGTCACGTCGGAGGCGAGGCGGCCATACCGGACACTGGACGGCCATGTCGGCGTGATGATCTACACCGACCGACACTGGCAGGGCTTTTTCGCGGCACTTGGCAATCCGGACTGGTCGACCGACCCGATGTTCGCCTCCATGCGCAGTCGCACAGAGAATATCGGCACCGTCCTTGCCAGGCTCGCCGGCGTGATGGAAACCCGCACCACCGATGCGTGGATGGCGCTGTTCCGCGCGGCGCAGATCCCGGCCATGGCAATCGCCAGCCTCACCGATCTGCTGCACGATCCGCACCTTGTCGAAACCGGCTTCTGGCAAAGCCGCGGCACCGACGCCGGCAATTTGCGCTTTCCTGGCATCCCCACACGCTTTGGCGCCACACCCGGCGCCATCGGAGACCCCGGTCCGCGACTGGGTGGTCAGAGCCGCGAGATTCTTGCCGAAGCAGGGCTCGACGACGCGGCGATTGCGCAGCTTGCGGCATCGGGTGCGGCGATGCTTGGATGATCGAGGCAGGCCCCGAGGCACAATGGCGTGCTGCACTTGCCGGAGGCCGCTTCCTGCTGCAGCGCGGGCGGGCATCGGGCCGGGCCTTTTTCCCGCCGCGCATCGCCGAGCCGGGGACAGGCGATGACGCCGAATGGTTCGAAGCCTCGGGCAGAGGCATTGTCTATTCCACCACCGTGATCGGCCCGAAGCCGCCTGCCCTGCCTTATGCGGTGGTCATCGTGGAGCTGGCCGAGGGTCCGCGCCTGATGAGCCGGATAGACGGGATCGCGCCCGAATCCATCGCCATCGGAATGCCTGTGAAAGCCCGGATTGCGACCGAAGCGGACAGCCCCATTCTCGTGT
Source organism: Sphingomonadales bacterium (assembly GCA_038217965.1). Lineage (GTDB taxonomy): Bacteria > Pseudomonadota > Alphaproteobacteria > Sphingomonadales > Sphingomonadaceae > Sandaracinobacteroides. Next base: position 2,986 of record JBBRKH010000066.1, read on the forward strand.
TCGAGCCTGTTTGATGGCAGACCGGTTCCCGCGCGGGAATACGGCCATTGTCGGCGTTGCGACGCACGGCATCGGCGAAATGCCGGGCTTCTCGTCGATGGAGCTGGCGGCCGGCGCCGGGTTGCAGGCGGTTGCCGATGCCGGTCTTGCGCTCGCGCAGGTCGACGCGCTGTTCATATGCCTGCCCGATGACCTGTTCGCCGGCATGGCGTTCGCCGAATATCTCGGGCTGCAACCGCGCTTCACCGACAACAACCGCACCGGCGGCTCGGCCTTCATGAGCCACATGGCAACTGCTGCCATGATGCTGGACGCCGGCTATATCGACACGGCCCTCATCGCCCATGGTTCCAACCAGCGCAGCGGCGGCGGCAGGCTTTCGACGCCGGCGAAGAGCAGCGCATATGAAGCGCCATACCGTCCGCTGTTCCCGCTTTCCTCTTATGCACTTGCGGCGGCGCGGCACATGCACCAGTTCGGCACCACCAGAGAACAACTCGCTGAAGTCGCGGTCGCCGCACGCCAATGGGCCAACAGCAATCCCGAGGCCTTCGCCAAAGGGCCGCTTTCCATCGAGGACTGCCTCGCCTCGCGCATGGTGAGCAGCCCGATCTCGGTGCGCGACTGCTGCCTGATGACCGACGGCGCCGCCGCCATCGTGATGACCCGCACCGATCGCGCACGCAGCCTGCCGCAACCGCCCGTTCCGCTGCTTGGCGCAGCGGCGGCAACCTGGTGGACGTCGATTTCGCAAGCGCCCGACATGACCGAAACTTCGGCAAGGGAATCCGGCGCCCGCGCCTTCGCCATGGCCGGGCTTCAGCCCGCCGATATCGATGTCGTCCAGCTGTACGACGCCTTCACCATCAACACGATCCTGTTCCTGGAAGACCTCGGCTTCTGCCCAAAGGGCGAAGGCGGCCGCTTCGTGTCCGGCGGCGGCATTGCGCCCGGCGGCCACCTCCCCGTCAACACCAGCGGCGGCGGGCTGTCATGCTGCCACCCCGGCATGTACGGTCTTATGGCCATCGTCGAAGCCGCCCGGCAGGTGCGCGGCACTGCGGCCAACCAGATACCGGCCGTGCAATTCGCTCTTGCCCACGGCAGCGGCGGAACCTTGTCCAGCCAGGCGACCGTCATTCTCGGCAACCTTTGAAAGGAAAGCGTCATGCCCCGTGTTCACATTCCGCAAGAGTATCAGGCCGATCCGTCCGCCTATGTCTGGAGCCACCATGCCCCGGAAATCGGCGCTGCCGCCGGCGCCTATTCGCTCGCCGTCTACGAGCATTCGAAGCTGAGTTTGCGCGAACTCGAAGCCGCCCGCATCCGCACCGCGCAGATCAACGGCTGCAAGCTCTGCATGGGCATGCGCTCGGCCCGCGATCTGCCCGGCCATATCGAGCGCTCGGGCGGCAACCCCGCAATCTCGGTTGTCGCCCGCGGCGGACAAGCGCCCGACGAAGCCTTCTACGACGCGGTTGCCGACTGGAAAACCGCACCCGTCTTTTCCCAGCGCGAGCGGCTGGTGATCGAGTTCGCCGACCGCTTCGGCGCATCCCCGCAATCGATGGACAGCGACGAAGCCTTCTGGGCGGTGCTGCACGAAAATTTCACCGACGCCGAAATCGTTGACCTCACTTTCAGCGTCGGCAGCTGGGTGGCGCTGGGCCGGCTCACGCACATTCTCGATCTGGACAATGTCTGCATGGTGACGTTCCCGCAGGCCACGCAATAGGGCAGCGGCCCTATCCCCAGTGCGGTGTCCACAACCCGGTCCGGTCTGCCGGAGTGGATACGCCGACATTGCGCTTCCACAGCGCCTGCGGGAAGCTGGCCAGCACGGCGTAGAGCTTTTCGCGCTTGCGCGTGAAGGCGCGGCCTTCGAGTGCCGCCGGGCCTTGCGCGCGAACCTTGCGGCCGATGTCGCCGTAAATGCGGGCGGCCGAAAGCACGGCCCAGCTCTGGCGATTGCGCAGATGCGGCACGCCGTGCGCGGCAGAGGCTTCGTAGCGTTCGGCTTCATCGACCAGGCGGGTGACGGTGCGGTGCAGCGCCTCGCGGTTGCCGGGCAATGCGTGGGTGGCCTGCGTCAGGCCTTCTTCCGCCAGCCAGTCGGCGGGGAGATAGCAGCGGCCATTGTGTGCATCTTCGGTGACGTCGCGGGCAATGTTGTTAAGCTGGAAGGCTATGCCGAGGTCAGACGCACGGGCCAGCGTTGCGTGATCGGCGGCCGGGACGCCCATGACGATGGCCATCATCACGCCGACGCAGCCGGCGACATGGTAGCAATACAGCAACAGATCGGCTTCGGTGAGGAAGGCGTGCCCCTCCACATCCATCCGGAAGCCTTCCAGCAGATCATGCGCGTAGCGAGCAGGCATGTGCACCTCGCGGGCCATCAGCGCCAGCGCATCGAAGGCGGGCTCGCCGGTCAGGGTGCCGGTGAGCGCGGTATCGGTTGCAGAACGGAGGTGGGCGAGGCGGTCTGCGGCCGGGGTTTCCTGCTCGATGTGGCCTTCGCCCAGCACCTGACCGTCGATCACATCGTCGCAGTGGCGGCACCAGGCATAGAGCAAGGTGGCGCGGTCGCGGGATTGCGGATCGAACAGGCGGCTGGCGAGCGCGAAGCTTTTCGAGCCTTTCGCTATCGCTTCGCGCGCGGCTGTCCGCACCGGCTCCATGGCTATTGCGCAGCGACCAGCATCGGCCCGCCGTTGGACGGCCAGCCGGCGGTTTCGGAAACCCCGAGATCGGCGACCATCAGCTTGGCAGTCGCCTTGGCCGAGCCCACGACTCCCGGGATACCGGCGCCGGGGTGGGTTCCAGCGCCGACGAAGTAGAGGTTCTTCAGCACGTCGTCGCGGTTGTGGGTGCGGAAATAGGCGGATTGCCACAGCACTGGCTCAAGCGAGAAGGCGCTGCCGAGGTGGGCGTTCAGCTCGGTCTTGAAATTCTGCGGCGTGAAGGTGCGCATGGTGACCAGATCATCTCTCAGGCCGGGAATGTGATGCTTTTCAAGATAGTCCAATATGCGGTCGGCATAAATGGGGGCAACCTTGTCCCAGTCGGCGGGGAATTTGCCGAGGTGCGGAACCGGCGAGAGAACATAGAAGCAGGAGCAGCCCTGCGGCGCCAGATCGGGGTCTGACGCGGTCGGGTGGTGCAGATAAAGCGAGAAATCGTCGGCCAGCGTGCCCGTCCTGTAGATGTCGTTCAGCAATTCCTTGTAGCGCGGACCAAAAATGATGCTGTGGTGCGCGATTTCGGGATGCTGGCGCTTCAGGCCGAAATAGATGACGAACAGCGAAGGCGAATGGCTCTTGCGCTGCATGGCCTTCGCCATCTTCTTCCCGCGGGTGTGGTGGCCCAGCAGATCCTTGTAGGTGTGCACCACATCGCCATTGGAGGCGACGCTGTCGAAGCGCCGCGTTTCGCCATCAGGCAGGCGGACGCCGATGACATGACCCGTGGCGGCTTCGATGGCCTCTACTCCGGTGCCCAGATGAATGGTGCCGCCAAGATCGGTGAACAGTTTCACGAGGCCCCGGACAAGCGCGCCGGTGCCGCCTTTCGGAAACCAGACGCCCCATTTTTTTTCCAGCGCGTGGATGAGGGTGTAGATGCTGGATGTGTTGAACGGATTGCCGCCGACCAGCAGGGTGTGAAAGCTGAACGCCTCGCGCAGATGCGGGTCTTCGATATAGCTGGACACGATGGAATAAACCGAGCGCCAGGCCTGATACTTCATCAGGCTGGGCGCGGCCTCCAGCATCGATCGGAAATCGAGAAAAGCTTCGTGGCCGAGCTTCCTGTAGCCCTCCTCGAACACACCTTCGGAATATTTCATGAAGCGGCGATAGCCTTCGGCATCCTTGGGATTGCGCGCGGAAATTTGCGCCATCAGGCTGCCTTCGTCGTTGGAATAGTCGAACACGTCGCCATCCTCCCATTTCAGCCGGTAGAACGGGCTGACGGGCATGAGGGTCACATAGTCGGCGAGCTTGCGGCCCGACAGCTCGAACAGTTCCTCGAGGCAAGACGGATCGGTGATGACGGTCGGGCCGGCATCGAAGGTGAAGCCCTGGTCCTCGTAAACATAGGCGCGGCCGCCGGGCTTCTCGCGCGATTCGAAGATGGTGGTCTGGATGCCTGCAGATTGCAGGCGGATGGCGAGCGCCAGGCCGCCGAAGCCGCTGCCGATAACGGCTGCTGTGCGTGTCATGAAATCAGTCCTTCAGCACCAGGGCGACCGCTTTCCAGAACGGAACGGGCGGTTTCCCGGTCAAAATCCGCATCTTGTCGTAAAGCGTGCTATGACCCGCGTAGAAGCGGGCGACAAGGCCGTCGTTCAGGCTGTAATGTCGCTGCAGAACCTTCCAGCGCTTGTCCGGGTCGCCGGCGCGAAACAGCATCTTGTTGAGAAGGCGATAGAATCCGCGCTCGTTCCAGGTGGCCGCCGCAAAGTCGCGGACGGCGCGGTCGATTGCCGCGCCGGAGAGGTCGGGCAGGGCGGCGACATGCAGCGCAAGGCGCACTGCATCGGGAAAGCTGTAGCCGGTGGTGGGGTGAAACAGGCCGGCCGCCATGCCGACCGGCGCGATTCCGGGCGGAAAGCTTGCGAGATGGGCTTCGATATCGCCGTCGATCGCGATCGGCAGCACGCCGTCTTCCTCGCGGATGATGCGCTTGATCTGCCAGCCCTGCGTGGCGGCATAGGCGTGCACCCTGGCGGCGACGGCAGCGCGGTCGAGCGAATGGCCGTCGGTGTAGTAGGTGTCTTCGATCAGCGCTGTCGTCGCGGTGAACGGCAGGACATAGACGAAACGGTAGCCGTCGTGCTGGTCCACCGTTGCGTCCATGATGATCGGCCCGGCGAGGCCATGCGGCTGTTCGAGTTCGACTTCCAGGCCAACGAATTTCTGGAAGCCGAGATCGAGGGCATCGGTGGTTTTCTGGCCGCGCGCATCGATGACGGCGCTGGCGGTGAGCGTTCGCTGGTCTGCCAACGTGACACCTGCTGCCGAAACCGAAGCGGCCGGCACACCGAGATATCGGCAATCGGCGGGGATGGCTGCGACCAGGGCCTCATGCAGCCGCTCTGACGTGGCGGACTGGTAGCCCCGGTCGAGGCGTCGTCGATAGGCCGGAAAGCGGACCTGATATTCGCTCCAGCGGTGCGCGATGAGCGGCGCGGCGAGTGCGGCGCCTTCGGCGTCCAGATCGCTGACGAACGACGACCAGGTGTGGTTGCCACCGAAACTGCTTCCGGAATCGATGATGGCGAGGCGGATTTCGGGGCGCCTTGTGCGCAATGCGAGCGCGATCAGCCCGGCAGAAAGCCCGCCGCCGACGAGGATGAGGTCGAAGTGCGAAGATGTCACGGTGCGGGAGTCTAGCCCAAGCGACTGGCGCGGGCTAGAGATGCGCGCATGACGACTGCCTCGCTTGGACTGATCGGAACGGCGCTTTTGATGTGCCTGATCGTCGCGGGGCGCTATTTTCTGACGTCCGGCCTGTTTGCCTGGAGCGCGCGCCGCGTGCGGCCCGATGTGTATGTGCCGAGCGATCCCGGGAAGGCGGAGCGGCTTGGCCGACAGATACGGCGCGAGATCGGCTGGAGCCTTTCGGCGGTGGTGATCTATGGCCTGCCGGCCGGGGTGGTGGCCTGGGGCTGGCTGGAAAAGGGCTGGACGCGGATCTATGCCGATGCTGCCGCGATGCCGATGTGGTGGCTGCCGCTCAGCGTGCTCCTCTATCTCGCCGTGCACGACACCTGGTTTTACTGGACGCACCGGGCGATGCACCATTCGCCTTGGCTGTTCCAGCAGGCGCATGCGGTGCATCACGAAAGCCGGCCGCCGACGGCCTGGGCGGCAATGGCCTTTCACCCCTGGGAATCGCTGTCGGCGGCC
>JBBRKH010000067.1:0-8838 GCA_038217965.1 Sphingomonadales bacterium
ACAGATCCAGAAAAGAGGAGAACAGCAGCACGCTGACCAGCAATATGGGCGGCGGCAGCGCCCACGCCTTCAACACATCCGCCCCCGAGATTGCCGCAATGGGGCCAAGGCGGGACCAGTTGAACATCGCCACGAAGTGCGCCGCAAAGAATGCGAACACGATATAGGGCGCCATCGACCGCATCCCGTCCACCATCATGGCCACCACATCGCGCGAATTGCGCACCGTTCCCGCCCGGATGCCAAAAGCTGTGCCGGTTGCGGCAAACAGGATCGCCAGCATCGCAATCAGGCTGCGAAAAAGCGGATCAACGCGCGCCATCCCTTGCGCCGTCTGGTCGACGATCGGCGAAAAGCCCGGCGCCATCGAAAGTGCCACAAAGCCCGCAATCACCAGCGCCGCAACCAGCCCGGCCAGCCGCAGACCGCTGCGCTCGCCCGGCGTCAGCTCGGCGCGTTGCAGCTCCTCCTGGATTGCTTCATCCGCATCGCCGTTCCACGGCCCCAGGCGCGGCTCCACGACCCGGTCGGTGATGAACCAGATGATCGGCGTGAACAGCACGACGATGGCGACTATGAACCACCAATTGCCCAGCGGGTTCATCGTCCAGCCGGGGTCGATGATCCGGGCTGCCTCCTGCGTGAAGCTGAACAGCAGCACATCGAGCTGCCCCGGCACCAGATTGCCGGCAAAGCCGCCCGAAACCGCCGCAAAGGCCGCCGCCAGCCCGACAATCGGATTTCGCCCGACAATGGCGTAAAGCAGCCCGGCGAGCGGAATGAACACCACGAATGCCGCATCCGATGCATGGTGCGCCAGCATGCCGATCACCGCGACCACCGGCGTCATCATTTTGCGCGGCACATTGCGCAGGCTGGCGCGGATCAACGCGCTGAACAGCCCGGCCCGCTCCGCGATCGAGGCACCAAGCATGATCGTCAGCACCACGCCGAGCGGTGCAAAATTCGTCAGCGTCTTCGGCATTTCGGTGAACAGCCGGCGCAGATTGGCTTCGGAAAACAGGCTCTCCGCGCGATAGGTCAGAACGCCGCCTTCCAGCGTCGCAAAAGGCGGCGCGGTATCGCCTTTGAAGGGCAGCGAGGCCTCCCACCCGAGCACATCGGCGAATGCCGACAGCAGCATCAACACCATGATCAGCCAGACGAACAGCATCACCGGGTCGGGCAATTTGTTGCCCAGCCGCTCGACCGCTGCCAGAAACCCCTTTTGCTGCTCGACACCCTGCTCGTTCAAGAAATGCACCCCCGCGAAAATCCGGCACAGGATGCGACAGCACCTCTCCTGCTGCAATCGCTAAATCGTCATGCGCCGCAGCGTCTCCACCGTGTCCGCCTCTGCAGCCGGCTTGTCCTGCCGGATGCGCGAAATGCGCGGGAAGCGCATTGCAAGGCCCGATTTGTGCCGCTTGCTCTCGCCGATCGAATCAAACGCAACCTCCAGCACCAGCGCCTTCTCCACCTCCCGCACCGGCCCGAACCGCGCCGTCGTGTGCGCCCGCACCCAGGCATCCAGCCATTTCAGCTCGGCATCGGTGAACCCGAAATAGGCTTTGCCCACCGGCAAAAGCGCCTCGCCTTCCCAGGCACCGAAGGTGAAATCCGAGTAGAAGCTCGAACGCTTGCCATGCCCGCGTTGCGCATACATCAGCACGCAATCGGCGATCTTCGCGTCGCGCTTCCATTTGTACCAAAGCCCCGCCTTGCGCCCCGGCACATAGGCCGAAGTCCGCCGCTTCAGCATCAGCCCCTCGATCGCCGGATCGGGCGGACTGCCGCGCAATTGCGCCAGCGCCTCCAGCGTTTCCGCCTCCAGCGATTGCGAAAAATCGAACCGTTCCGGGTCCAGCGTTGCCACCACCGCCTGCAACCGCGCGCGTCGTGCCTCCAGCGGCAGCGCCCGCACATCCTCCCGGCCGTCGAACAGCAGATCATAGGCGCGCACAAACACCGGATAGTCCCGCAGCATCGCTGCGCTCACCGCCTTCCGCCCGAGCCGCTGCTGCAGCGCGTTGAAGCTGCCCACCGCCCCATCCGCGCCGCGCACCAGCAGCTCGCCATCGATCACCACATCGCGGTCCAGCGCCGCGACGATTTCCGGAAACGTCGCCGAAATGTCGTTTCCGTCGCGCGAATAGAGCCGCTTTTCACCGCTCCGGCAGACCGCCATCGCGCGTATCCCGTCCCATTTCCATTCCGCCGAAAACGCTGCCACCTCAAGCGCTTCCGGGCTCTCGAGCGGGTGCGCCAGCATGAACGGGCGAAACAGCGGCTGCGCATCCAGATCAGGACGCGGCCCGGCGCCCGTCGCCCAGGCAAACAGCTCGGCATAGGGCGCGCTCACCCCGTGCCAAAGCTCCTCCACCTCCTCCACATTCACCCCGAAGCGGTTGGCAAAGGCCTGTTTCGCCAGCCGCGCGCCGGCCCCCACCCGCAAGGCCCCGGTCGCCAGCTTCAACAGCGCATGGCGCTCCGAGCTGTCCATCCGCGACAGCATCGCGCGCAAAACCCCCGGCGCGCCGCTGCGGCTCAGCCCCTGCAAGGTCGCCACCGTCTCGCCAAGCGTCAGCGCCGCGCCGGCTTCCGTGTGCGGCCACAGCAGCGCGACCGTCTCCGCCAGGTCGCCAACATAGTCATAGCTCAGCCGAAACAGCACCGGGTCCACCTCGGTTTCGATCAGCGCGCGGATCAGCGCCGGCTTCACCGCCGGCAAATCCAGCTCCCCGGTCAGCGCCGCCAGGCCCCAGCCGCGATCCGGATCGGGCGTGCTGCCCAGCCACTCGGCCATCAACTGCAGCTTGGCGTTGCGCCCGCCGGCAAATCCGAGCGCATCGATCAGCTCGGAGAAACGCTTCATTCAGCCACCCCGCCACCCACCGCCGTCGCAGCAAAAGCCCGGGCCTCCCGCCCCCGCTTCGCCGCGCCAGCTGGCCGGAAGATGCCAATGCCCGCCCCCGCGAAAGCCGGGATCGCTCGCCAGACAGGCAGGGTCTCGCCCTCAATCATCCTCATCCTCGCGGCCCACCAGGTGCAGCGCCCGCGCCTTCATCTGGTGCAGCCCGCACCAGTGCACCAGCGCATCGTCGCGCCCGTGCGTCACCCACACCTCTTTCGGCCGCACCTCCAGCAGGGTGCGCGTCAGCTCGTCCCAGCCGGCATGGTCGGAAATCACCAGCGGCAGCTCCACTCCCCGTTGCCGGGCGCGGGCGCGAACCATCATCCAGCCAGACGCCATCGCCGTGATCGGATCGGGCAGCCGCCGTGACCAGCGATCCTGCAAGGCCGAAGGCGGCGCCAGCACCACTTCGCCAACCAGCGCGTCTGCCTTCAGCCCCGCCACCGGCCGCAAGTCCCCCAGATCGACCCCATGTGCCTGATACAATGCGCACAGCTTCTCCACCGCCCCGTGCAGATAGATGGGCCGCTCCCAGCCGCCCTCGCGCAACAAGGCAATCACCCGCTGCGCCTTGCCCAGCGCATAGGCGCCGATCAGCAGGCAGCGCCCCGGGCTCGCGCGCAGCCGCGCCAGCGCCCGCGCAATCTCGTCGGCCGCGCACGGATGCACGAACACCGGCAGGCCGAAAGTTGCCTCGGTGATGAAGATATCGCACGGCACCACTTCGAACGGCGCGCAGGTCGGATCCGCCGCCCGCTTGTAATCCCCAGACACCACAACCACCGCGCCGTCGCGCTCGAGCCGCACCTGCGCCGACCCCAGCACATGGCCGGCCGGATGCAGGCTCACCCCCACCCCGCCGATGCCGGCCTTCTCCCCATACGCCAGCGCAACGCCGCCCGGTTGCGGCCCATAGCGCGTCGCCATGATCGCCAGCGTTTCGGGCGTCGCCCAAATCTCGCCATGTCCGCCGCGCGCATGGTCGCTGTGCCCATGCGTCACGATCGCCCGCGCCACGGGGTGCTGCGGATCAATCCACGCATCCGCCACCGGCAGATAGATGCCGCGCGGTTCCGCCTTCAGCCAGCCATGCACATCGGGCGCCATGCCCGCCGATATAGGGTGCCCGCCGCCGTATCTCCAGCGGCGGGCAGCCGCATCAGGTGCCGATCAGCGCTTCATCTGCTCGACCAGCAGCATGTTGCTGCCAACCGTGCGATAATCCGCCCGCTTGCCGGATTCGGCCTCCATCTGGTCCATCGTCGTCTTCATGCTGGCGCGATATTCCACTCCGCGCCGCTCGGCTTCCGCCCCATCCGCCCGTTTGTCGAAAATGGTGACGAGATAGACATGGGGCTCGCCCTCCCGGGGGTTTTCATTGGCGAGCACGTGATAGCCCCTGGAATAGCCCTTGGACTTCGACCATTCCTGCTGCGTCACCCAGCTCTTCGCCAGATGGTTGGCATAGGTCAGGCCGGATCCGTCCTTCACATGGATACCGGTGACGCTCCAGTAGCTGCCATCCTTGAATGGTGCCACATCCTGCGCCGCCACTGGTGCCGCAAACAGCATCGCCGTTGCCGCCAGCGCGGCCAGAGTCAAACGTGTCATGTCGATCCTCCCATTGCCGATCCGGAAGGTTGCCGGATCGAGCCATCATCATTTCGTGCCAGATCGCAACGCAATCGGCCTGCCAACTGCCAATAGCCACGCGCCCGTCACAAAGTCCGTGACCCGCACCCGCAGACCCGCTACCCCGTCGATCAATCGGGGAGAACAGCAAACGTGGAATTTGTCGGCAGCATCCTGAAGGTCATCGTCGGCGCCGTCTCACTCATCCTCGCCACCGTGTTTGCTGTTCGCGCCATCGATTCCATGCGCGGCCCGCCCCTCTCCCCGTGGCACACCAAAGCCCCCGCCGACGCGACCTCGGCCGAGATCGATGCGATGGACTGGCCGCAGTGGATGGCGCGCGAAAACGCGGTGTTCGCGCAGGTGCAGGCCGAAATCGTCGCCCCGCTTCCGGCCGACGCTCGCCAGCCGCAGAACCGCTACTGGGCCGACGCACCCATGCACCCGGCCGCGCTCGCAACAGACTGGAACCGCAGCTTCACGCTGGAATCCGCCTCCCCGCCGCGCGGCGCCGCCGTGATGCTGCACGGCATGACCGACGCGCCCTACAGCCTGCGCCACGTTGCCCGCCACTACCAGGCGCTCGGCTACCATGTCGTCGCCATCCGCCTGCCGGGGCACGGCACCGTTCCCGCCGGGATCGCCAAGGCGAAAGCCGAAGACTGGGAAGCCGCCACCCGCCTTGCCGTGCGCGAAGCCCGGCGCGCGGCACCCGGCCGGCCGCTGCACATGGTCGGCTATTCCAACGGCGGCACGCTCGCCATCATCCACGCAGCAGACGCCACCGCCAACGCCGCACTCGGCATGCCGGACCGCATCATTCTCGTGTCGCCGATGATCGGCCTGACGCCCTTTGCCCGGTTTGCCGGCATCGCCGGCTGGCCGGCCTTCCTGCCCGCCTTTGCCAAAGCCGCCTGGCTAGACATCATTCCGGAATACAATCCGTTCAAATACAACAGCTTTCCGGTAAACGCCGGCGCCCAGGCGCACCGGCTGACGGTGCACCTTGCGGAGCGCCTGAACGCCGCGCAGGCCGACGGGCGCATCACGGCGCTGCCGCCCATGCTGGCGCTCCTGTCCGTCGTCGACAGCACGGTCGAAGCACGCGCCGTGATGACCGGCCTGTTCGATCGCCTGCCGGCCAATGGCAGCGAGCTGATCGTCGTCGACATCAACCGCACCGCCAAGGTCGGGCCGTTGATCCGCGCTTCGGCCGCAAACCGCATCAACCAGTTTGTCCCCACCACCCCGCGCCGCTACCAGACCAGCATCATCGCCAGCGGCGAAAGCCCCGGCGCGCCGGCCATCTGGCGCAGTTTCGCACCCGGCAGCACCAGCGAAATCCGCACCCCCGTCCCCATCAGCTACCCGACAGATTTCTATTCCCTGTCGCACATCGCGCTGCCGTTCCCGCTGTCGGACGGGCTGTATGGCGCCGCGCCCGATCCGGCAGACGATCAGGGCATTACGCTCGGCGCACTCGCGCTGCGCGGCGAAAACGGCGTGCTCACCGTCGGCATGGGCACCTTCAACCGGGTCAGCTCCAACCCGTTTTTCGCGCTCTTCCTCGATCGCATCGAAGCCGTTCCTGCCGCAACGGCACCGCGCGCGCAGGCAATCCCATGACCAGCAGCCTCGAGTCCGCCATCGCCGCCCTGTCGTCGGCCGTGTTCTTCGCCGTCCCCGTCGGCGGCGTCGAAATCCAGCTCATCGTGCTGTGGCTGGCGGTTGCCATGCTGTTTGCCACCTTCTGGCTCGGTGTGCCACAGTGGCGCGGCTTTCGCGAAGCCTTTCACATCGTGCGCGGCCGCTATTTCGACCCGGATGCGCCCGGCGAAGTCAGCCAGTTCGCCGCACTCGCCACCGCGCTCTCCGGCACCGTCGGTCTCGGCAACATCGCCGGCGTCGCCGTGGCCGTCTCGACCGGCGGCCCCGGCGCCATCTTCTGGATGCTCGTCATCGGCCTGTTCGCGATGGCGCTGAAATGCGCCGAAGTCACCCTTGGCCTCATGTACCGCGACATCCTCCCCGGCGGCGGCGTTCGCGGCGGCCCGTTCATCACCCTGGCCAACGGTCTTGCCAGCATCGGCCGCCCCACACTCGGCAAATCGCTCGGCAAAATCTATGCCTTCTTGCTGCTCGGTGGCTCGCTGTCGCTGTTCCAGGTCAACCAGAGCTTCGTCCAGGTTTCGGCTGCTTCCGGCGCCAGCAACAGTCTGCTTTACGGCATCGGCTTTGCCGCGCTCACCGCCCTCGTCCTGCTGGGCTCGATCCGCTGGATCGCCCGCACAACTTCCATCCTCGTCCCCGCCATGGCCTTCATCTATATCGGCGGCTGCCTCATTATCCTCTTCTCCAATTTCGCCGCCATCCCGGCGGCCATCGCCACCATCTTCGGCGAGGCCTTCAACCAGCAAAGCGTCTTCGGCGGCATCCTGGGCGCCTTCATCGTCGGCATGCGGCGCGCGGTTTATTCCAGCGAAGCCGGCGTCGGCACCGCGGTCATCGCGCACGCCCAGGCGAAAACCCGCGAGCCGGCCAGCGAAGGCCTCGTCGCCTTGCTCGAACCCTTCATCGACACGGTCGTCATCTGTACGCTGACCGGCCTCACCATCATCGTCGCCGACACCTGGAATCCGGCGTCCAACGGCGGCCTCGAAGGCATCGCCATCACATCCGCCGCCTTCGCCACCATCGCCCCCTGGTTCCCGGCCGTGCTGGCGCTGGCCGTCTTCCTGTTCGCCTACTCCACCGTCATCGCCAATGGCTTCTACGGTGCCGAAGGCTTCCAGTATCTGTTCGGGCGCGGCCGGCCGCAGGAGCTGCTCTGGAAGATCGCCTTCTGCTGCTTCCTGCCGCTGGGCGCCATTCTGGACGTTGGCACCATCGTCGATTTCGTCGACTCGGTCTATTTCCTGATGGCCATTCCCAACATCATCGGCGTCTACATGCTGGCCGGCCCGCTGAAAGCCGAAATGAACCGCTACCTCGCCGGCAGCCAAGAACGGGCAAAGACATGGCAAAGCAGCCGCTGACCGCCACGATCAGCGAAACCGGCGACAGCGCCTTTGCCGTCTCCATCGATGTTTCCGGGCATCAGTTGATCGGTGACGAACCGGTCGACGCCGGCGGCGGCAATCTCGGCCCCGCCCCGATGGATCTGCTCACCGCCGCGCTCGGCGAATGCACCGCCATGACCATCCGCTGGGTGGCCCGCCAGAAAAACTGGCCGCTGGAGCATGTCGCCGTCACCGTCACCCAGCGCAAGGGCGGCGAAGGCGCCAGCAGCCCGCGCCAGGACGTGTTCGAAAAAACGATCGTGCTGAAAGCCCCGGGCCTCAGCGCCGAACAGCAGCAGGAGCTGATCGCAGCCGCCGCAAAATGCCCCATCCAGCGCACCCTGGAAGGCACGCCGCTGATCCGCACGGCAGCACAAACATAGTTCTAAACAAGCCAGTCCGCTTTTGCTATAAGCGCCGCCAATAGTGCAGCCAGCTGGAGGGCATCATGGCAACCGCATCATCGTCGCGTTCATCCTCGTCGCGTTCATCTTCGTTGCGCACGCCCTGGCATCTCTGGCTGGTCGGCCTCATCGGCATCCCCTGGAACGGCTTCGGCGTGTTCGATTATGTCGGCACCAAGTTGCGCGGCGAAGCGCATCTGCGCGAATTCGGATTGACCGATCCGCAGATCGCCTACATGGCCGCGATGCCCGCCTGGATGACCGCCGCCTGGGCGATCGGCGTCTTCGGCGGCCTCATCGGCGCCATCCTGCTCCTCATGCGCAACAAGCTCGCCGTGCCGGTGTTCGCGCTGTCGCTGGCGGCCTTCCTGGCCAGCCTCTTCTATTCCTATTTCCTCTCCGATGGCGCGCAGCTGATGGGGCCAACGGCCGCCATCATGAACGCCGTCATCTTCACCGGCTGCCTGTTCTTCCTGCTCTATGCCCGCGCGATGGCGAACAAGGGAGTGCTCCGATAAGGCGGGCTCAATGCAGCTTCAGCTTCGGCCGCAAAACCTGGTTCACATGCCCCACCAGCATCAGCGAGCTCCCCTTCCACCAGCCATGAATGGCAACCAGGTGCATGCGGTAGAGCGAGGCATAGACCAGCCGCGCCAGCCGCCCCTCCACCGCCATGCTGCCGCCCACCAGATTGCCCATCAGGCTGCCCACCGTGCTGAACCGCGCCAGATTCACCAGCGAGCCATGATCCTTGTATTCGAAAGCCTGCATCGGCCTGCCCTCGATTCCGGCGCAGATGTTCCGATAGGCGGTCGTCGCCATCTGGTGC
>JBBRKH010000068.1:0-8731 GCA_038217965.1 Sphingomonadales bacterium
TAAAAGCTGCAGGGCTGGTCCCCATCTGGCGGCAGCCGACGGTCGCTGCGGCTGATTGGAGAAACGGGGACGGGGAGGAAGGTTGTAGGGCTTTTCATCCCGAACGCGGCTTAACGGCAGGCAAACGCCTGGAAAGCATTCGGCAGATCAGGCATCGCTGCTGCGGACGATTTCGATGATCGTGTCACCGGCCTCCATGCTGTTGGCTGCCGGCTCCCAAAAACCGATTGCCTGGCCGTCCCGCAAAAGCCGAACCCCGAGCCCGGTGCGTATCACACTGAGCGAAGTGCCGATTTCCAGCGGTTGCACCGATCGCTCGCACAGCTCCACCCGGCCATCGGCGGCTGCCAGATCGCTCAGATAGTCAACCGATCCGGGATTGGTGGAAGAGCGGGCCAGCAGATGGCCACCCAGGCTGATCGAGTTCACCACGGAGGTGGCGCCTGCCTGTCGCAGGAGATCTTCATTTTCTTCGGCGCGCACGTTGGTGCTGATCGGCACGGTGCGGTTCATCTGCCGCGCGCTCAGCACTGCCAGCGCGGCGGTATCGTCCCGCCCTGTCGAAACGAGCACGGCTCTGGCGCGCTGGACTTCGGCGGCCTCCAGCGTGGCATTGTGTGTTGCGTCGCCAACAATCGTTGCGACGCCGAGTGCCAGCGCGATCTGGATTCGCCCGGGGTCGGAATCGATGATCACGATGCTTGCCGGCTGCACACCCTGCAGCAGCAGCTCGCGCACAGCCGCGCTGCCGCCGCCGCCAAATCCGCAGATCACGAAATGGTTGTGAAGGCCCTTGCCGATCATGCCGTTCTTCACCCGATCCCAGCTATCCCTGAAGACGAAGCTATAGGCGCTTCCGAGGAAAATCAGCCAGACGAAAAGGCGGATCGGCGTGACCACGAAGGTGTCGAACATCCGCGCCGACGTGCTGACGGGCACGATGTCGCCGTAGCCGACGGTGGTGACGGTGATTGCGGTGAAATAGACGATGTCCAGAAACGAGACCTGGCCATCGAGATTGTCTTTCAGCCCTTCGCGATCGATCCAGTGACCCAGCAGCGCAATGCCCAGCAAAACAGCCACCAGCAACGCCCGCAGACCAAGTGATTGCCACACCGAGATCGGGCTTATCCGTCGCAGCAGCGGCCGCTGCTCCAGCCCGCGGCTGGCGCGCTCCTGCGGCAGCAGCATGCGCGCTTCGAGATGGCGGGGCGATTCGGGAGCATTGGCCATGGTGTGCGAAATCAGGCCTCGTCGCCCTGCAACCGAGCTTCCTCCAGAATCTGCAGGGTGAGCAGAATTGCGCGTGTTTCGCCGTCCACAATGCCATCGACGAGGCCTTGCCGGAAGCGTCGCTGAAAGGCCCGGGTGGCTGCCGCCAGATCGGAGATGTCATAGCCGAAACGCTCCAGCGCCAGCGCAAAGGCGGCATCCGGCCAGAGCGGATCGGGCAGCAGCGACGGTTCCGGGCGCGCCAGCGCAATGCGATGCCGCGCCAGCAGCGTCCAGTCGAACAGTTCGCCCGGATCATCCTTGCGCGCCGGGGCATGATCGGAATGGCCGATCACATTGGCGCGGTCGATGCGATGGCGCGAAGCAAGCGTCGCCACCAGCCGAACGCAGCTTCGCATCTGTGCGTCCGGGAAGGGTCGATATCCCCATTGATGCCCAGGATTGTGCAGTTCGATGCCCAACGAAGCCGAATTCATGTCGCTGATGCCGCGGTATCGCCCGGCGCCGGCATGCCACGCGCGGTCCATGTCTTCGACCATCTGGGTTATCCGGCCATCCTCGTCGACGAAATAGTGGCAGGAAACCTTCGACGCCGGATTGGCCAGCCAGGCGAGCGCCTCTTCT
The DNA here is from genome assembly GCA_038217965.1 of Sphingomonadales bacterium. Classification (GTDB taxonomy): domain Bacteria; phylum Pseudomonadota; class Alphaproteobacteria; order Sphingomonadales; family Sphingomonadaceae; genus Sandaracinobacteroides. The sequence goes on from JBBRKH010000068.1 coordinate 1,858, forward strand.
GCCACCTGCATGCCCGTATAGTGGATCATGATGAATTGCAGCGGCAGCTGCCGCACATCGAAATTCGGCGATGGTCGCCACAGGGTTTCGTCAGCGAGGCTCATGCGCCCTTTTCTCAACCGATTTCTGCGCCGTGCGCAAGGTGATGATTGCAACCCCGGCCAGAGTGAGCAGCCCGCCGGCGATCATCATGGGCGTTATCGGTGTGCCATATACGAGCGTCACGATGATGACGGCCAGCAAAGGCGTGGGGAGCGTCAGAGGCGTCAGCATGGTGACCGGATATTTCTGCAGCAGCCACGACATGCCGGCATGGCCGACGAGCGAGGCGGCAATCGCTGAATAGACGATCCAGCCGAATGCCGAGATCGGCACCGAGCCAAGCGCAACGATGCCGCCCGGCTCGACGATTGCGCTTCCCAGCAGCAGCAGCGGAAGGCTCACCAGAGCCTGCCAGCCATAGAGGTTCAGCACGGAAATCCCGGCAAGGCGGCGGAACATGAGGTTGCCCGCCGCCCAGCACAGTGCAGCTGCTGCGGTCAGCAGAAGCGCCAGGCGCTCGTCGGCGATGCGCGGATCGAACACCAGCAGCAGCACGCCGGAAAAGGCCAGCAAGATGCCGATCGTGCGCCGCCAGGCGATCCGCTCGCCGTCGATGAGAATGGCGAGGATCAGGCTGAAGGGCACCCCGAGCTGCCCGGCGATGGCAAGCGAGGAGAGATTTGTCGCGAAATGATAGCTGTAGGCCCCCAGACCGAACTGGATGGCGCCGGTGAGCATGCCGGTTGCCAGCACCAGCCGCATCCGCCCCGGCACCAGCCGGATGGCGGTGGCGCAGGCCAGCAGCAGAACCGAATAGCGCAGCGCCACTGCCAGCAGCGGCGGCATTGCAAGCACCGCTTCCTTGATGGCCACGATATTGGCCGCCCACAGCAGATCGATCAGCAGAATGAACGCGATGTGTGCCTTCTTCACGCCGACGATCTGCTCTTCATCAGCGTAGCGTAGGCAGCATTTATGGCGGCCATGCGGGCCTCCGCCACGCGAATGAACTCCGGCGGCGTGCCCAGCGCGATATGGCTGTCGGGATGGTGATTCCGCGCCAGCTGGCGATAGGCATGCCGGATGGCGGCATCGTCGGACCCGGCATCGAGCCCGAGGATTGCAAACGGGTCATCGGGCCCGTGCGCGATGTGGCGCGCCCTTATCCTTCCCCATTGCCGCGCATCGAAACCCAGCAGGGTTGCCACCCTGGCAAGATAATCAAGCTCCGCCTGATGCACGCCGTCCACCGCTGCAATCATCAGCAGCGCTTCCAGCAGATCCTCCAGCACGGGCGATCCGCTGCCCAGCAGCGTGGCGGCCTGGCGGGCATAGCTTTCGAACCCGTCAACGGCACCTTTTGCCAGATCATAGAATCGGTTGGCGTTGCCGCGCTCTGTTTCCGGCACATGGAAAAGCCGCTGGAAGGTGTCAAACTCGGCCGCTGACGGGTGTCCGTCGGCGCGCGCCATCTTCGCCGCCAGGGCAATCGCGGCAATGGTGAACGCCACCTGCCGCCTTTCCGGTGACGTGAGGCGCGCAATAGCGGTATCGATTGCGCCGCCAAGCGCCGCGCCGGCGAGCGCGCCGAGCGGGCCGCCCAGTGCCAGCCCGGCCGCACCTCCCACGAGCAACGCCCAGATCGCCATGCAGAGACCTTAAGGAAGCGTCGCGGAAAAGGCCAACCCGGATGCCGAGGAATGAACCTTGAGCGGCCCCAGCAGCGCCGACGCGAACGCCGCTGCGGCCAGATGCGGCTCGGCCGTCGTGCCGGTCTCCAGCGCTTCCACCAGTGCCCGATCATTTGCTCGGTGGCGCCCTTGCACCACAACCTCGCCAGGCGTCGCAACGACCGCGCCGGGTGCCATCAGCCGGTCGGCAGCGGCCAGGCACAGCAGCAAGGTGCCACGAGCCGGCCGATCCTGAACCGGCAGCGCCACTGCCAGCCGGTGCCCGCGACCGGCCAGGTGCGCAGCAAGCAACGCCTCTGCCTCGGTGCGGTCGAACGCGCACATCGGCTCCCCGCCAAATAGCAGCCGGGCCAAAGACAGCCGGGTTCGCAGTTCGGCAATCGCCTGTGTCAGCAATGGATCGGCATCGGGCGAAAGCTCGGCAATCGTGACCAGTGCCGCCAGCGGCCCGGCAAATTCATGCGTCAGATGGCGCGCCAGAGCGCCGGCCAGAAAGGGAATCCTGCTCAAATCCGGCTCACTGCTCGCGCAATACGATGCGCTGGGCAGTCAGGCGTCCGTCGCCGGTCTGCACGAGTTCGAATTCCACCTTGCTGCCGGTTTTCAGCGAGGACAGCCCGGTTTCGGCAAGCGCTGATATGTGCACGAAAACATCGCGCGGGCCCATGGCCGGGCGAATGAATCCAAAGCCGCGGCTTTCGTCAAACCAGAGAGTTTCGCCTTGAGCCATCGTGTGTCGTTTGCAACTGCCATAGTGTTTCAAGTTTTTTACATAGCAGCCGACGGGTTTGCGGCAAGTGCAAGTGCACGAAAGCCGGATGCGGAGGCTGCATGTGGACAAAAGGCAAGCAGCGTGCCGTGCGCCTCGATGAGCCATATCCAGTGCCGATCGGATATCCCTGCGGCATCGCGTGCACTCGGCGTCGGGGAGCCGTTCGGGTGCGAATGCCACACGCCGATCAGCGCCAGCGGCCCGTCCCGCCCACGCCGGTGCGCCGCAAAGAGCGCTGCCGGCTCGATCTCGAACTGCCGCATGCGGTCGGCGGCGACATTGTTGCAAACCGTCGCGGAGAGGATCTGCCCGGCATGACCGAAGAGCAGCCCGCAGGCCTCGGCAGGCCGTGCAGCGATTGCGGCTTCGCGAATTCCCGCTATCGCTGCAGCAGTGATGGTGACACTTGAATCCGGAAACTCTGCCACGACATGGTCATCCTTATGGTTCAGGGGGACATAGCGGAAGACGCGGCCGTGCGCGAGGTTGTGCTGGATGCCGCGCTCGCTGGCTGGCGGCTGGATCGCGCGTTGGCCGCCGCTTTGCCGACCTTGTCGCGCGAGCGGCTGAAGGCGCTGATTTCCGATGGCAAAGTCTCCGTTTCGGGCTCGTTATGGCGCGATCCGGCGCTGAAGGTTCGTGGGCAAGAGGCGGTTGCCGTCAGCATACCGGCCGCCCGCGCGGCAACCGCAGTGGCCGAAGACATTCCGCTCGTCATCGCATATGAAGACGAGCATTTGCTGGTGGTGGACAAGCCGGCGGGCCTCGTCGTGCATCCGGCGGCCGGCAATCTCGATGGCACGCTGGTGAACGCGCTGCTGCACCATTGTCGCGGCAGCCTTTCCGGCATCGGCGGTGTGGCGAGGCCGGGCATCGTGCACCGCATAGACAAGGACACATCCGGGCTGCTGGTGGTCGCAAAGACCGACCGCGCGCATGCCGGGCTTGCCGCACAGTTCGAACGGCACACCATCGGCCGGCGCTATGCCGCGGTGGCCGCCGGGCATCCCGCGCCGCCGGCGGGCCGCATCGAAACCAACCTGGCGCGCAGCGATGCCAATCGCCAGAAGATTGCCGTGGTGGCGCCGCCGAAGGGGAAGCGCGCGGTGACGCATTTTCGCGTGCTGCGGCCGCTGACCGGCGCCAGCCTCGTCGAATGCCGGCTGGAAACCGGCCGCACGCACCAGGTGCGGGTCCATATGGCGCACATCGGCCATCCACTGCTTGGCGACCCCTTCTACGGGCAGGGGCGCCTGGGAGACCTGTGCCGGGAACTGGGCTTCGCGCGGCAGGCATTGCACGCTGCCGCGCTGATATTTGTGCATCCGATCACCCAAGAAAATCTCGGTTTCGAAAGTGCGGTGCCATCGGATATTCAGGAACTGGTCAGCCGGCTTGCGCGTTAGTGCAGGCAAGAGGTGAGGAGAGACGATGACGACGAATTTGCCCCAGGTTCTACCGGCACTCGGCCCGGAAGCCTCGCTTAACCGGTATCTGGCGGAAATTCGCAAGTTTCCGCTGCTGAAGCCGGAAGAGGAGTATATGCTCGCCAAGCGCTGGGCCGAGCATGAGGACCCGCAGGCGGCAGCGCGACTTGTGACTTCGCACCTGCGTCTGGTGGCGAAGATTGCCATGGGATATCGCGGCTATGGCCTGCCGGTTTCGGAGTTGATTTCCGAGGGCAATATCGGCCTCATGCAGGGGGTGAAGAAGTTCGAAGCCGATCGTGGCTTCCGGCTGGCCACCTATGCGATGTGGTGGATCAAGGCATCGATCCAGGAGTATATCCTGCGCTCATGGTCGCTGGTGAAGATCGGCACGACGGCTGCCCAGAAGAAGCTGTTCTTCAATCTGCGGCGCATGAAAGGCAAGCTGAACGCGATCGAGGACGGCGATTTGCGGCCGGATGATCTGGCCAAGATTGCCCACGATCTGGGTGTCACCGAAGCCGAAGTCACCAGCATGAACCGGCGCATGTCCAAAGGCGGCGACACCAGCCTGAATGCGCCATTGCGCGAGGATGGCGAGGGCGAATGGCAGGACTGGCTGGCCGACGAAGGGCCGACGCAGGACGTTCTGGTGGCGGATCGGCAGGAATCCGACATTCGCCACGGCTTGCTGACCGACTCGTTGAAGACGCTGAATGTGCGGGAGCGACACATCCTCAACCAGCGCCGATTGATAGATGAGCCGCAGACTTTGGAGGATCTGAGCCAAGAATATGGCATCAGCCGCGAGCGGGTTCGACAAATAGAAGTCAGGGCGTTTGAAAAGTTGCAGAAAGAAATGCTGCGCTTGTCAACTGAACGGAAATTAATCGAAGCCTGATGATTTGAGACATCTCTAGCAATTCTGTTTGGAACCTGTTCATAGCTCGGCGGTTATTCTCGCGTCTGGACAACATTCCTGTCCGAGAAAGGCCTTCAAAATGCGAACCCTTCTATTGGCAGCCGGTCTTGCCGCTGCCACGATTTCGCCAACCGCCGCCTTTGCGCAGACCAAGTGCGAAACCCACAGCGGTAAGCGAATCGTCGGCACCGTGGCCGGTGGCGGCGCTGGAGCGCTTCTGGGCAGTGCTATCGCTGGGCGCGGCGACAAGACGCTGGGCGCTGTGATCGGTGCCGTGGGTGGTGCGCTGCTCGGCAACCAGGTCACCAAATCCTCGGCAACCTGCGCGAATGCCTACGGTCATTATGATCGCGAAGGCCGCTGGCACGCAACCGATGTAGAGCAACAGTCGGCCGCAGGATATTTTGATCGCGAAGGCCAATGGGTCGCCGGGCCGCCGAATGGTCGGTACGACAGCAGCGGCCGCTGGATTTCCGGCGGCAGCAATATCGACGCCGGACTCTATCGGGATCGCCAGGGTCAATGGGTTCCGGCATCTGCCAATGGCTATTATGACACCCAGGGGCGGTGGATAGCGGGCGCCGCGAGCGGTTACTATGATCGTTCCGGCCGATGGGTCGCTGGCTCTGCGACGGGCGCCTATGATGCACGCGGCCGCTGGATTGCCGGCGCATCGAACGCTGCATACGGCAGTCAGGGCAATGGCACCGCCGGCCAGCAGCGCGGCTATTACAATAGCAACGGCCGCTGGGTGGCAGGGCCGGCAGTGGGCTATTACGATGCTGCCGGGCGCTGGATTTCCACCGGTTCGATACGCGATGACGCAGCCTATCAGAACAATGGCGATCAGAACCGTGGCTATCAGAACGGCAACTACCGGGATGGAGAGCGTCGGCGCGATCTGTCGCAGCGCAACGAGCGGTTGCAGGAACGCATCCGGACAGCGTACGAAGACGGGTCGTTGACCCGGGCGGAAAGTCGCCGGGGCTATTCCGAACTGCAGCAGATCCGCCGCCAGGAGATGACCCTGCGGAGCGGCAACCGCGAACTGTCGGAGCAGAACGAGCGCGACCTGCACGCTAGGCTCGATCGCCTGAGCGATCGGCTGCGGATGGCCCGAAGCGATAACCAGTATGGCGAACGCACCGGAGGATAGGGCAATCCCTGGTGGATCAGGCGGCAAAACCGCCGGTTGCGAGAAAATCCAGCTCCTCGGGTGTGGAAACGCGCCCGAGGAGCGTATTTCTGTGTGGAAAACGCCCGAAGCGGTCAATCACGTCGCGGTGAATTTCGGCATAGCGTAGCGGCTCCCCGCCCAGTGGAGAAATCAAAGCAACCGCGCGCTGCTGGTCTGCGATCCGTTCGCTGTGCTCGAAGGGCAGATACAGGAACAGCCGCAGCGCCTCTTCGATGTGCTGGTCATGGCCGGCAGCAATTGCAGCGTCTGCAATCCCCAGCGCCTTCGCATCGGTCGCAAACATCCGCGCGGAATCGCGAAACGCGTTGCGTGGAAACTGATCGAGCAGGATGACGAGCGCCAGCGCACCTTCCGCAGTCTCTGCCCACGAATCCAGCGCCCCGCTTGCAGCCGTTTCGTGCGCAGCCAGAAACCTGCGCCGGAAATCCGCATCGAAACCGGCATCTTTGCCGAACCAGTGCGCAAAGCCGGCCACACTCCAGAAATCGATCACATCGGCAGCGTCGGTCATGGTATCCCCGTCAACTTGTGGGTCTGCAAAGAAAGCCGCCATTTGGGATTTGCAAGGCAGTAAGCGATTGCAGCGGCCACATTTTCTTGCTGCATCGGGCTGTCCATCGGTTGCAGGAAATGGTGCCGGAAATCCCAGCCCGCAACGGTCTCCGGCAGCAGATCGGCTTGCGGATACACCAGCTTCAATTCATCGCCATTGCGCTGCACCGTCACGCTGCCCGCCTTCGGGCTGATGCACAGCCAGTCGATCCCGGGCACCGTTGGTAACGTCCCATTACTCTCCACCGCAATTCGAAAACCGCGGTCATG
>JBBRKH010000069.1:0-8703 GCA_038217965.1 Sphingomonadales bacterium
GTTTGCCGGGCTGAAAAAGCCCTAGGTCTCGAGCGCGCCCACCGGCGCCTCAGCGTCCCATTTCGCCACGACCGCCGCCGCCACCGCGTTGCCGACGACATTGGTGGCGCTGCGCCCCATGTCGAGGAAATGGTCGACCGCAAGGATGAGGATGAGACCGCCTTCGGGGATGCCGAAGAAGCCCAGCGTTGCGGCAATGACGACGAGCGAGGCGCGCGGCACGCCGGCCATGCCTTTGGAGGTGACCATGAGCAGCAGCAGCATGGTGATTTCCTGGGCGATCGACAGGTCGATGCCATAGGCCTGGGCGATGAAGATGGTGGCGAAAGCGCAATACATCATCGAGCCGTCGAGATTGAAGCTGTATCCCAATGGCAGCACGAAGCTGGAAATCTTGCGCGGCACGCCGAAGCGATCGAGCGCTTCCAGAGTTTTCGGGTAGGCGGCTTCGGAGCTGGCGGTGGAGAAGGCGAGCACGAACGGGTCGCGGATTTGGACCGCCAGTCGCGCGACGTTGCGCATGCCGATGACAAAGCCACCGGCGAGCAGGATGCAGCCCATGAGGATGGCGAGCGCGACATAGAAGCCGCCCATGAAGGCGCCGTAGGTGACCAGCACGCCGATGCCGCGCTCGGCGATGGTGGCAGTGACGGCGGCGAACACGGCGAACGGCGCGACGCGCATGACATAGCCGGTGATGATGAGCATCAGATGCATCAGCGCGTCCATCGCGTTGAGCAGCGATTTGCCCTTTTCGCCCATGGCGGCGAGCGCGACGCCGGCGAAGATGGAGAAGACCACGATCTGCAGGATTTCGTTGTTGGCGAGCGCCTCGAAGATGGATTTCGGCACCAGGTGGGTGACAAAGGCCTTCAGGGTGAACTCCTGCGTTTTCAGATTGGCGCTGGCATCGGCGGGGGGCAGTGGCAGATCGAGGCCGACGCCCGGCTGCAGCCAATTCACCGCGATGATCCCGATGGTGATGGAAACGAGGCTGGCGCCAATGAACCAGGCGATTGAACGGCCACCGATGCGGCCGAGTGCCTTGGCATCGCCGCCCATGTGGCCGATGCCAGAGATGAGCGCGGCGAGCACGAGGGGCGCGATGATCATCTTGATGAGGCGCAGGAAAAGATCGGTGATGATGGAGAGATTGGAGGCTATTGCCTTGGCATCATCGGCGCTCATGCTGCGGTTGATGACGAAGCCGACGACCAGACCGATCGCCAGCGCACCCAGAATCCAGGCCGTAAGTTTCTTCCCCATTGGTGCTCCGGCCGTTGCTGCGCATCCGCCAAGTGCCAGTGTATGCCGGGGGGCGCAAGGCAGGGCACGGCGAATGCGAGGATGGCAGGTAAAATCCGCTATCAAAGGTGACAATTCCGGTTGACAGGTCAGAATGTCGCACTAGCTTGACAGGTGCATGGAACCGCGCGGTTTCGCTTATGGGCGGAGAGTTTGCGCAAAGGCCGTGCGACGCTGGAATGGGTGGCGTGCCTTAGCCATTCCCGCTTCTAAGGGCTCGCCCCGGCGGGTCACGATTGAGCGAAATGCACGACTCTGGAAGGGAGTGATGCTGTGGCAGATGAAAACAAGGTCTGGCCGACCGGGCTGACGATCAAGGAATCCGAGGAGCTGCATGAGCACGTCATCTTTGGCGCGCGGCTGTTTTTCGGCATTGCGGTTTTTGCGCACATTCTGGCGTATATCTACTCGCCCTGGCTGAAATGAGAGAGGACTGAACCATGAACCAAGGGAAAATCTGGTGCGTTGTACACCCGACCGTCGGGCTTCCGCTCTTTCTCGGCACGGTTACGGTGATTTCGCTGCTGGTGCATGCGTCCGTGCTGAACAACACGACGTGGATGGCCAACTTCTGGCAGGGCGCTGCAACCACAGAAGTGGCCGCTGCACCCGCATCAACGGTGGTGGCAGTGGACACGGGGACAGTTCAGGCGAACTGAACCGCCGGCCCGCAAGGGGCTCGTGCAAGAGGGGCCGGACTTCGCGCAGAAGCCCGGCCCTTCGGCGTGCGCCCCTTCTGCGTGGGCCGGCACTTCTACGCGGGCCCCTTCTGCGTGGGCCCCTTATGCGTAGGCCCCTTCTGCGCGGGACTGAATGCGGGCTTGGAATGGCGTTCCTTCACTCGGAATCGTCGTGCAGGTGAAATCCCGGATCTCCCTTGCGACGCAGGGTGTTCGGGAGACGCCGGTTTTCGCTGGCAAGGCGAACTTCGTCTTGCTCGAAGGGGATCGGCCTTAACGCGCCGGCTGTCTGCCCGCCCGCCCGCGCAGCAGCGGGCGCATGGCGGCCAGCGCCCACAGCAGCAGCACCACTTCCAGCGCGAAGACCGCCATGTAGCCGGGCGACTCCGGTGATGAGGCCGTATTGGAAAAGGCGCCCGATATGCGGACCAGATCGCGCAATGTGCCGCCAAGCGCGGCGCCAAGGCCGGCGGCAGACGCCTGCACCGCGCCCCAGGCGCCCAGCGCCAGCCCCACCTGCGCCCGCGGCGCAAGGGCGATCGTGGCGGTGAGCGTGCCGTGGGCGAACAGGCCGGCGCCAAAGCCGATCAGCGCGACGCCGACGGTGAACATCTGCGTGTTGTGCAGCGGCGCTGCCAGCATCACCAGCACAAAGGCAGGAATGCCGACGAGGGCACCGTAGCTTGCCATGCGGAACGGATCTTCGCCGCGACTCAGCACATAGGAAGCGATGCCGAAACCGAACAGGCTGCCGGTTGCCAATGTGGCAGTGAGGCTGGTGGTGGCACCCACTGCCATCCCGAGCACCTGCCCGCCATAAGGCTCCAGCAGGATATCCATCATGCTGAAGGCCAGCGAACCGATGCCGACCGCCGCCAGCCGCCTGGCCGTGCCGGGGGCACGGATGAAGCCTTTCCACGCTGCCTTGAATTTCGCCGGTGGTTCATAGGGTCGGCCGCGGCGGGGATTGCGCGTCTCCTGCTTCCACAGAGCCAGCAGATTGAGCGCGACCGTGACAACGGCGGAACCCTGGATGACCTGCACGAGACGACCGTGCGAATAATCCTCCAGCAGCGCGCCAAACACCAGCGCGCTGACGATCGAGCCGACGAGCAGCATCACATACATGAGGCCGACCATCCTGGGATGCGATTCCGCCGGCACGAGATCGGTGGCGAGCGCGAGGCCGACCGTTTGTGTGATGTGCAGGCCGGCGCCCACCAGCAGGAAGGCAAGTGCTGCGGCTGAAGGACCGATCCAGGCCGGCGCATCGGCTGCGTTGTTGGCGCCAGACAACACGATGAGCGCAAACGGCATGATGGCCAACCCACCGAACTGGATCATCGTGCCGCGCCAGATATAGGGCACCCGACGCCAGCCCAACTCCGACTGGTGCGTGTCGGAGCGGAAGCCGATCAGCGCGCGGAAGGGGGCAAACAGCAGCGGCAGGGCGATCATCGCGCCGACAAGGGCGGCGGAGACACCAAGCTCGACAATCATCACGCGGTTGAGCGTGCCGACCAGCAGCACAAGCGCCATGCCGACGGATACCTGGATGAGCGACAGCCGGAGCAGGCGTCCGAGCGGCAGATCGGGCGTGGCAACATCGGCAAAGGGCAGAAAGCGGCTGCCATAGCCCATCCACAGCGCCGCCATGCGTTGATTCACAGTCGTCATCGTGCTGGAAACTCCCACCCCATGATGGATTTCATCGGCCAGAATTGCCTGGATGGGAAGGGGGAAATGCGCCTGAAAAGCCGGCTTTCAGCTGGCGACGGTTGTGACAGACGCGCAGAGCGGAGGAGCGACGCCCGCGCAAACCATGAGCCGGGTTTTGCAGGAGTTGCGCGACGAAGGCGTTGTGATTTTCGACGGCAGGGGTCGGTATCGGTTGGCTGAACCGTCGGCGGCTGAGCCGGATTCGCAGAGTGCGTCCATTGACGCAGATTGCAGACCGGCAATTGCTGCGCGCGAGTTGGCGCGGGTTTCTCGGGCGGTATCCGGAGATTGCGGAGGCGTTTGTGGGGGCGGTGCAGGCGCGCTGATGCGGGCGAGGGTCGGTTTGCGCGCGCCCCCTTCCCCGACCCGCCCCCGCCCCCTCCCCAACCCTCCCCCCGGCGGGGGGAGGGGGCAAGGGTCTGGGGGATTATCCCCCAGCCGCCGGATGCTCATTTCTTTGATGCAGGGTTTTCCCTCAATCGGCTCGCTGGCGCGGGTCGCGTTCTCCCGTTGGCGGGAGAGGGGTGGCGGGCTTGCTATGCGCCCGCAACAGTGCTCGCCCGCGTAGGGGTGTGAAAAGTGGGAAATGCTGCACGAAATGGAAGGCAGGAATGGCACAGTTCGGGCAACCTGCTGCGGCCGGCGGCAAAGCCGCCGAGTCCGCTCAAAGGGCAAAAAGAAGGAAGGTTGGGGGCGAAGCCCCCTCGTCGGTCGTGTCGTCGGCTTCGCCTTCCGCACGCCGGCCGGGCCTGCGGCGAGTCGTGGATTTGTGCGTTACGCACAAACCATCGCCACCTTCGGACTACGCCGCCTTCACCAGCGCCCTCCGGCGGCGATCGAAGCTGGCGGGGATGTGCATGGCTTCGCGGTATTTGGTGATGGTGCGGCGGGCCAGTTCGAGGCCTTCCTTGCGCAGGATTTCGACGAGCTTGTCGTCTGAGAGGGGCTTCATCGGGTTTTCGCGATCGATCAGCGCTTTCAGCCGCGAGCGGACGGCTTCCGCCGATGCATCGCCCTGCCCTGCCGAGGTGTGGATGGCCTGGGTGAAGAAATATTTCAGCTCGAACACGCCGCGCGGGCAGGACAGATATTTGTTGGAGGTGACGCGGCTGACGGTGGATTCGTGCATGCCGATCTGATCGGCGATGGTGCGCAGCGTCAGCGGTTTCAGATGCTGGATGCCGTGCTCGAAAAAGGCCTGCTGCTGTTCGAGGAGGGCGGTGGAAACCTTCAGGATGGTGGTGGCGCGCTGGTCGAGCGCGCGCATCAGCCAGTTGGCCTGGTTCAGGCAGGATTCGAGGTAGTGTCTTTCCTGCCTGGCGGCGACGGGCGCGGATTTGCCGTGCCCCAGATGCGCGGCGTGCAGGGCAATGCGGGTGTGATACTGGCGGTTGACGATGAGGCGCGGCAGGGTGCCGCTGTTCAGCTCGACCGTCCAGCCACGCGCGTTGCGGCGAACGAAGATGTCGGGCACGACCGTGAGCGCGCTGCCGCTGCCATGGATCAGCCCGGGCTTGGGATTGTAGCTTCGCAGCTCGCGCAGCATGTCGGCGAGGTCTTCGGCATCGACGTCGCAGAGCCGGCGCAATTGCGCGAGGTCGCCGCGGGCGACGAGCTCCAGGTTGGCGATCAGGGCGGCCATGCACGGATCGTAGCGATCGGCTTCCTTGGCCTGCAGCGCGATGCATTCGGCGAGATTGCGCGCCGCCACACCGGTTGGCTCGAAGCTTTGCACCATGGCGAGGACGCGCTCGAGCTCGGCTTCCGAAATGCCGAGCCGCTCGGCGATGGTGGCCACTGGTTCGGTGAGATAACCGGCCTCGTCGATCAGCGAGATGATGTGCAATGCGATTGCGTGATCGGTGCCGGTGAGACGGCTGGCCTGGCGCTCCAGCACCTGGGCCAGCGTTTCGCCGTCTGCCGACAGGCTGTCGAAATTGAAATCCTCGCCGCTGCCGTCGCCGCTGCCGCCGCTGTCGGACGCGCAATCATGGTGGAAGCGTTCTTCCACCATGTCGACATCCAGCGGCTCGGCTTCCTGGGCGCCGCTTTGCGCGGTCAGCTCCTCGGCAAGCGACGCATGCTCGGCCGGTTCGGCGCTCGCCGTATCCGCCTCCGTGCCGTGGCTGCCTTCGCCGCTGTCGCCGCCGTCCTCGTCTGCCACTTCCAGCAGCGGGTTGCGCTCCAGCTCGGCGCCAATTTCAGCCTGCAGTTCGAGGTTGGACAGGGTGAGCAGCTTGATGGCGGCTTGCAGCTGCGGGCTGATGACCAGCGATTGCGCGGTGCGCAGATCAAGGCGAGGCCCGATGTTCAAAGGCTGAAATCCGCCCCGAGATAGACCTGCCGCACGGTCTCGTCTTGCACGAGGGCTTCGGGCGTGCCTTCGAACAGCACGCGGCCATCGTAGATGATGCAGGCGCGGTCGACTATTTCGAGCGTTTCGCGGACGTTGTGATCGGTGATGAGGACGCCGATGTCGCGCTCGCGCAGGTGGCCGACGAGGGTGCGGATGTCGGCAATCGAGATGGGGTCGATGCCGGCGAACGGCTCGTCGAGCAGCATGATGGAGGGCGAGGCAGCGAGCGCGCGGGCGATTTCGCAGCGCCGCCGTTCGCCGCCCGACAGCGACATGGCGGACGCATCGCGCAGCCGGCCGATGTTGAATTCGGCCAGCAATTGCTCCAGTCGACCGGCGCGGGCGGCGGGATCGGGCTCGGAGACTTCGAGCACGGCCATGATGTTGTCGGCGACGGTGAGGCCGCGGAAAATGGAGGTTTCCTGCGGCAGATAGCCGAGGCCGAGTGCGGCGCGGCGATACATGGGGAGCCGGGTGATATCGACGCCGTCCAGCAGGATGCGGCCCTGATCGGGTGCGGCGAGCCCCATGACGGAATAGAAGCAGGTGGTTTTGCCGGCGCCGTTGGGGCCGAGCAGGCCAACGACTTCGCCGCGATTGACGGACAGGGAGACGTCGCGGAGGACGACGCGGTTGTCATAGGATTTGCCGATGGACACGACCGCCAGGCCCTCGGTCGAGCGGGCTTCGACTGGCGTGTCGCGGTCCAGTGCAATCGTACTCAATGGAAATCCCCGGCAGGTTGGCGCAATTCTTGCTGGGGTTGTTTAGCCGCTTGTGCCGGGTGGTTCAACGCTTTGGCGGCGGAAGCATCCGTTTTGGCGGATTTGTCCAAAGCTGCCGAGGCTGCGCGGGTGTGCCGACATTCGGCACTTTACCGGCGTCCTTGCAATGGCTAGCTTCAGGCGAGCCAACAAAGGGGGAAACCGACATGGCCGAAGACTGGGCAAGCGACGTCAGGAAATACGCATCCGATGCCGATGATGCGGTGATCGCCGGGATTGTGCGGCACTGCGGGGTCGCCCTGCGCAGCCGGGACGCATCGCTGGTGTCCTTCGTCGATGCGGCCGAAACCGCCGTTGTGCGCGACAATTTCTGCCGCAAGAAGCTTGGCCTCGACCAGAGCGATGCGGAGCTGGATGCCGCAATCGCCGCCGTTGGCGAACGGATGCAGGCGGATCGCACCAAAAACCGTGTCACGGTTTATTATCTGCTGGCCGAAGGGTTCGGCAAACTCGGCCTGTTTGTTGCGCCTTCGGGCAAGGATGCGGCGGTGGCAACAGTCGCACCTGTGCAGCAGCCGGCGGCTGCTTTGATAGAGCCTGCGGCGCAGCCGGCGGCTGCTTTGGTAGAGCCCGCGGCGCAGCCGGCGGCTGCTTCAGTTGTGCCTGTGCAGCAGCCGGAGGCTGCTTTGGTGAATCCGGTGCCAGCAGCGGTTGCGGCGGCACCGATCGCTGCCGCCGCTGTTGCCGCCCCAACGGCCGCACCGGCAAGGGCGGCCGCGCATGACGACCGCCATGGTCGCGATGTTGGCACCTCGTGGGGCACGGTTCTGCTCACGCTAGGGGTGCTGGGCGCGGGCATTTTCGCCGCTGCCGGCCTTGGCGGCTATATCGGCCGGCTGCCCGAAGGCGCGCCGCTCCCGCCCCCGGCCGCTGCAACGGCCGTGGCAGTTGCGCTGGCACCGGCTGCGGCTGCTGCGCCCGTCATCCCCGCCGGCTCCGGCGTGGTGGCGCAGAATGTCGCCGGAACACCGCAGCTTTCGATTTATTTCGACACGGCCAGCGCCGACGTATCGGCCGATTTTGCCGCGGCCGCGGCGCCGATCAAGGCCTATGTGGATGCCAACCCTGGCACCACGCTGGTGGTTTCCGGATACAATGATCCGCGCGGCGATGCCGCCATGAACGCGGAACTCTCGAAGAACCGCGCCCAGGGCGTGCAGTCGGCGCTGGTGGCGCTGGGGGTTCCGGCGGCTGCAATCGCCCTGGAAAAACCACCGGAGACGACCGCTGCCGACGTGCCGCTGGAGACTGCGCGACGGGTGGATGTGGTTGTGCGGGGTGGCGGCTGATTGCTGGAGCGGCCACCGGCAAAGCCCGCGAGTGCGGTGGAGCCGGTCGAAAAAGAACAAAGAGAAAAAGAAAGGGACTCGGGGATAGCCCGGTTCGTCGGTCATGCAGAACAGGCGGGGTTGAGACCCCGCCTGTTCTTATGCCGGCCGTGTGCTTTGTGAGTCCGTGGTTGGTGCTGCGCACCGACCACGGCCGCTAGGCACTGTAATACATATCAAATTCCACCGGGCTCGGCGTCATCTCCCAGCGGGCCACATCCTCCATCTTGAGCTCGATGTAGCTGTCGATCTGGTCGTCGGTGAACACGCCGCCCTTGGTGAAGACGGCGCGGCCCTTGTCCAGCGCCGTCAGGGCTTCACGCAGCGAGGCGCAGACGGTGGGGACCTTCTTCAGTTCTCGCGGAGGAAGATCGTAGAGATTCTAGTCCATCGGCGGTCCGGGATGGATCTTGTTCTAGATGCAGTCGAGGCCGGCCTTCAGCAGCGCTGTATAGCAAAGATACGGGTTGGCGGTGGCGTCGGGGAAGCGCACCTCGACGCGCTTTGCCTTGCCGCCGGCACCGTACGGG
>JBBRKH010000070.1:0-8607 GCA_038217965.1 Sphingomonadales bacterium
GCCCACATCCAGCGGCATGTCTGGCCGGAACGATTGCGACGCCAGGCTCTGCACCACCGCCAAAGTGTTGCGCACGCGGTGGTTCAGCTCATTGATGAGCAGCAGCCGATGCTCTTCCGCGCGTTTGCGCTCGCTGATGTCCTGCACCAGCGAATAATAGCCGATGACTGTGCCGGCGGCATTCAATCGCGGCACATATTCGGTGATCACATGCCGCATGCCGCCACTCCGGAAGGGCACCATCTGCTCGATGCTCATCCTCTCGCCGGCCAGTGCCCGGTCGATCGTCGGCCGCAATTCGGCATAAGCTTCCTCCCCGAGCACCTCTGCGAGATGTTTGCCGGGAATGTCTTCACGCGGATGGCCGAACCAGTCCTCATAGGCGCGGTTGTTGAAGCGGTAGCACCGGTCATCATCCACATGGGCTATCAGCACAGGCAGTGCATCGGTCAGCAGGCGAAGCTCGCGCGCTGCTTCCCGCACCGCTTCCTCGGCGCGGGCCTTGCCGATCGCCGCCCATGCCCGCTCGCCGATCTCGCGGGATATCGCCGTGTCGTCGTCGCTCCAATCCCCCACCGACGTTCGGCTGCCGCAAACGAGCACATGCGCGACACCGCCTTTCAGCAGCGGAACCACAAGACCGCCGCCGCCTTTGAGGTCGGCAATGCTGTGTCTGCCCGATCGCCGTTCGCCGTCGCCGGCGGTCCAGCTGCTGGCCACGCTGGCATATTCCTCGCACTGCTCGATTTCGGCAAAGAAGCAATCCTGACAGCCAAGATGCTCGCCCAGCAGGCTTGCTGCCGCCATACCGATTTCCGACGGATCGGCCAGATCGCGAATGTGATCGTCCAGCGCCTGCCGAACCCGCTGCCACTTGCCAGCCAGAACCGACGCCGTGCCCTCCATGGCAACGGACAGCACGCCGCCGGGCTGCCCGGCATCATCGTAGAGAGGCGAATAGGCAAATGTGAACCAGCCGGATGCCGGCGCGCCGTTGCGCTCCAGCACCACCTCCATGTTCTCGTGGAAGCTGGCCTTGCCCTGCATCGCCTGGTGCAGCCAGGGGGACAGCTCGTCCCATGCTTCCGGCCACACCTCCCGAAACGGCCGGCCGAATGCCATGGGATGCTTGTCGGCGACGATCGGGATGCAGGCGTCGTTGTACAGGTAGGGCATGTCGGCGCCCCAGGCGATGAACATCGGAAAAGGCGAGGCCAGCATCATCCGGACGGCGGTCTGCAGCGCCGCAGGCCAGGCGGAAAACGGCCCGAGCGCGCAGCTGTCCCAGCCAAGCCCTGCCACCAGATCGGCGGCCTGCCCCGCAGGCAATCCTGCAATGTCGTTGCTAGACGCGGTCAAGTCTGGCCTCCGCTCCGTCGCCGGAAAACGGTGATGATCGCCAGCCTGACGCCTTTCTCCGTATCGATCGCAGCCGTCATCCCAGTCCCTATATTGTGCCACCGCTAGACACGGGTTTCCCGGCAAAATCTACCGGCTTCGCAGCCAGCCGGTGATGGAAAGCCTGGGGCGTGCGGCCGCCGCCGACACGAGACTGACGCTGTGGCCGCGCGGCACCGCAAACAGCGTCAGCCGGTTCATCGCCGGG
Organism: Sphingomonadales bacterium; assembly: GCA_038217965.1. Taxonomy (GTDB): domain Bacteria; phylum Pseudomonadota; class Alphaproteobacteria; order Sphingomonadales; family Sphingomonadaceae; genus Sandaracinobacteroides. The sequence continues at coordinate 1,607 of JBBRKH010000070.1, forward strand.
ATCAGGGCGCGCGCAGTCGCATCCGCCTCGTTCAGCAGCAGCAGGCCGCCCCAATCCAGCCGCCAATCGGGATTGAGGCTGTAAACATATGCGGCAAGGCGATTCTTGCCGGCCACGTCATCGGTGTGCTGGGTGAGGAAATCGCCGGCCGAATAAAGCGTTGCCTGGGCATCGCCGAATGCGATCCCGACCGAACCGGATATGCCACGCAGAAGCCCGAGCGTCGCTGCACCGTTCAGCGTTCGCGCAAAATCGCCCAGCGGCCCGGCTTCGGCCTCGGCCGGCGGATCGGGCACGCGAATGCCTTCGAAGCGAAACTGGAAGCCATCGCGCGCATTGGCAAAAACCGCGCGATCAAGGCCGGCGCGCCGCTCGTCGGTTAATCCCGCGCGGGTGGGGCGGTCCAGCTCGAACAGCTTTTCCCCCTGATTGAGATGCTGCTTCCAGTCCTCGCGCCCGCGCAGATGCTGCTCCAGTCCGCGCGCCGACGGAGCATCAAGAAAGCCATCCAGCTGCACCCAGCCGTGGCGGGCGAAATGCGCCGCCGCTGCGGCGCGGCCTTCGGAAAAGGCCAGCTTCATGACGCCATGGTGCTGCCGCGGAGGATTGAACTCCGGACCTCAGCCTTACCAAGGATGCGCTCTACCACTGAGCTACGGCAGCGTCCCATGGGTCGTGCGCCCGGAACAGGCCGGGCGTGCAGTCGGCGGCGATTGCCGCAGGCCCCTGCCAAAGTCAAGCATGGCAGGCACCACCGGCTCATCTTCAGGCGGGCCGGCCAACAGGGGCGGATGGCAGCTTCAAGGTTACCATCAGGCCGCCCAGGTCTTCGCTTTCGCCCAGCAGCACCGAGCCGCCATAAATCTCCGCCACATCGCGCACGATGGCCAGCCCAAGCCCGGTGCCGGGCTTGCCGGTGTCCAGCCGGGCACCGCGTTCGAACAGCCGCACGCGCTCGGCCGGCGGAATGCCGAGGCCATCATCCTCGAAGGTGATGCACACCATCGGCCCGGCCGCGCCCACCCCTTCCGACACGGTGACGAACACCCGCCCGCCGCCATATTTCGCCGCATTGTCCATCAGGTTGCCGGCCATTTCCTCCAGATCCTGGCGCTCGCCGCGAAAGATGGCGGACTGCGCGCCGGCCAGATCGATAACCACGCCGCGCTCGGCGTAGATGCGCTCGATTGCGTTGCGCAGCCGGCCCAGCGCTGGCCACACGTCGGCCCGTGCGGCAGAAACCTTGCGCCGGCCAACCGCCCGCGCGCGCGCCAGATGGTGATCGATATGCCGCCGCATCGTTGCCAGTTCGCGGTTGACCGCCTCGGCCAGATCGGGGCTGCCGGCATTCGCCTCGTTCACCAGCACGCTCATCGGTGTCTTCAGGGCATGGGCCAGATTTCCGGCGTGCATGCGCGCAGATTCCGCTGCTTTTTCATTGTGATCCAGAAGCTCGTTAAGTTCGAACACCAGCGGCGCGATTTCTGGCGGCACATCGATGGTCGGGGCCCGCTCGGCCTTTCCGGAGCGAATGTCCGCCATCGCGGTGGACAGTTTTTTCAGCGGCATCAGCCCCACGGTCGCCTGCAGCACCGCCAGCACGAACAGCCCGGCGCCGAGCGCGCCGAGCGACAGCCACAAGGTGCGCCGCACATCGGCGAGCTGGTCGTCGAGCTGGCGCGCTGTCTGCGCCACGGCAAAGCGCCAAACCACCGGCGAGCCGGGGATGATGACATCGCGCTCGATCACGCGAAGCGGCTCGTTGGCGAAGCTGTCCGTCCGCGAGGAGCAAACATCGATGCAGGGTTTCAGAAGATCGACCGGCAGTTCGCGATCCCACAAGGACCGCGAGCGGAACGGCACCTTGCCCTCGGCGCTAACCTGCCAGTACAGCCCGGAGTAGGGCTCGCCGAAGCGGGGATCGACGGGTGTCCGGTTGTACCGAATCTCGCCGAAGGAATCCAGTTCGGTGGCTGCGATCATTGCCGGCAGGGCTTCGGCCAGTCGTTCGTCAAAATTGCGAATGATCGTGCCCGTCACCACCCGGTCCAGCGCCACGCCGCCGACGACCAGCAGAATCGCAATCCAGAAAGCCGCAAGCGCCACGATGCGCTGGCTGAGCGAGCCGGGCACACCCGGTTTGCGCCGCAGCAGGCGATCAAGCGAACTGACGCTCCGCCTTTCCCCGGGCGGCGGCTCGCTGGCGCCGATCCCCTGCAAGAGCGGGTCCGAAGGGGGCGTTGCAGCGAGGGGTTCGCTCGCCATGTCAGCCTTCGAGGCTGTATCCAAGGCCGCGGATCGTGGTGATCAGCTCGGCTCCCAGCTTCTTGCGAATGCGCGTGATGAAAACCTCGATCGTATTGGAATCGCGATCGAAATCCTGATCGTAGATGTGCTCGATAAGCTCCGTGCGCGATACCACCTTGCCCTTGTGGTGCAGCAGATAAGACAGCAGCTTGTACTCCTGCGCCGTCAGCTTCACCGGCTCGCCGCCCAGTGTAACGCGGCCGGACCTGGTGTCCATCCGCACTTCGCCGGCCACCAGCTCGGCCGATGCGTTGCCGCTCGCGCGCCGGATCAGCGCCCGCAAGCGCGCAATCAGCTCTTCCGACTGGAACGGCTTGGCGAGATAATCATCGGCTCCGGCATCCAGACCGGCCACCTTGTCGGACCAGCTGTCGCGCGCTGTCAGCACCAGCACAGGCATCTTTCGCCCGGCCTTGCGCCAGCGATCCAGCACCGTCAGCCCATCCACCTCCGGCAGCCCAAGATCGAGAATGACCGCATCATACTGCTCGGTTTCGCCGAGATACTGGCCTTCTTCGCCGTCCATCGCACTGTCCACCGCATAACCGGCCTGTTCCAGCGTCTGCCGCAGCTGGCGCGACAGGTTCGGCTCGTCCTCGACAATCAGGATACGCATTGTGCCTCCAGGCTCTGGCTATACAGCAAGACTGATCATTCCCGAACGGAAAGAACCTCGCCGGTTCGCGCATCGACATCAACCCAGACGACGGCGTTTCCGGGCCGCATATATTTGAATCGGTAGCGATTGCTGCTGACATTCGGTTCGACGCCGAGATATTCGCCGCGCCCTGCCCGCTGGGCGCTGCGCATCAGATCGCGCAGCGACATCAGCTCGCCGGTTTCGCGTCGACGCTGGGCATGATCCTGATCGGAAACCTCCCGGCCGCGCACCTGCGTCGCACGCCCAGACCGTTCGACGGCACGCTCGCCAAACCCGGGGTCGGCCTGATCCTGGAAGCCCTTTGCCGCAAATCCCCGGTCTTGCAGGGCGCGCGGCTGGGTGAACTGGAAGCGCTGGCTGGCGCCGGAGGCACCTGCCGGGCGATCCGGCCTGTCATGGTCGCGCTGCGCCTGCGCGCTCGCCGGAGCGACTGCCAGCACTGCAAGAGCGCCTGCGAGGCACCAGAAACCGCGTCTTTTCATCATCATGCTGTCCACGCTCTCGCATACGAACGGGGCCGTGAACAGCTTCTGAATGTGGCGGCGGCGGGGCCGCCCCGCCTGTGGCGTTGCGAAGGCGCCGCTGGCGTGCGAAAGCCCCGCCGCTATGGCCGCGCCGATCCTTGCCGTCGAAAATCTCTCGCTCCACCAGGGCGAAGGGTTGCTGTTCGAAAATCTGTCGCTGTTCGTTGGCGACGGCGACCGGCTGGCACTCATCGGCCGCAACGGCGCCGGCAAGACTAGCCTTTTCAAGCTCTTGTCAGGGGACATCGAGGCCGATGCCGGGCGGCGGACCATGCAGCCGGGTCGCCGCATCGTGCTGTTGCCGCAGGATCCGCCCGTTGCCGGCCACAAAACGCTGCTGGATTTCGCGCTTGCCGGGCCCGATGCGCCCGCGCGACACGAAGTGGAAACCATCGCCAGCCAGCTTGGGCTTGATCTGGCAACCGACGCCGCCACAGCATCGGGCGGCGAACGCCGCCGTGCTTCACTGGCCCGCGCGCTTGCCTCCAGCCCCGATCTGCTGCTGCTGGACGAGCCGACCAACCATCTCGATCTTGAAGCGATCGACTGGCTGGAAAGCTGGCTCTCCCGCTTTTCCGGCGCCTTCATCGCCATCAGCCATGATCGCACCTTCCTCACCCGGCTTACCACCGCATGCCTGTGGCTCGATCGCGGCCAGCTCCGGCGGCAGGAGGTCGGCTTCGGCGGCTTCGAAGCCTGGACGGAGGCTGTGCAAGCTGAAGAGGTTCGCGCCGCCGAAAAGCTTGATTCCAGACTGCGCCTCGAGCTGCACTGGCTCGAGCGCGGCGTCACCGCGCGTCGTCGCCGCAACCAGGGGCGGCTCGCCAAGCTGCAAGACATGCGCGCCCAACGCAAAGCGATGATCGGCGGCCCCGGCGTCGCCAAGCTCGGGCTGGTGACGGACGATGCCAAATCGAAGATGGTGATCGAAGCCTCGCATGTTTCGAAAGCGTTCGACGGCCGGCCGATCGTGCAGGATTTCTCCATCCGCATCCAGCGCGGCGACCGCATCGGCATCGTCGGCCGCAACGGCGCCGGCAAGACCACCCTGCTGCGCCTGCTGACGGGAGAACTGGAGCCGGACGGCGGCAGCATACGGCGCGCGCAGACGCTTACCGGCATCACCATCGACCAGCAGCGCAAGCTGATGGACCCGGAGCGGCGGGTGCGCGACATTCTGGCCGATGGTGGCGACTGGGTGACGGTTCGCGGCGAACGCAAGCACATCCACGGCTATCTGAAGGATTTCCTGTTTCCGCCCGGCATCGTGGATGCCCGCATCGGCAGCTTTTCCGGCGGCGAACGATCCCGGCTGCTGCTGGCGCGCGAATTCGCGCGCGAATCCAATCTGCTGGTGCTCGACGAGCCGACCAACGACCTGGATCTGGAAACGCTGGACCTGCTGCAGGAGGTGATTTCCGACTATGAAGGCACTGTGCTGATCGTCAGCCACGACCGCGACTTTCTCGACCGCACGACCACCATGGCGATCGGCCTGGACGGCAGCGGCAAGGCCGACATCGTCGCCGGCGGCTTTCGCGAACTGGAGGAAGCGCGGCGCAGCCGCGTTGCACAGCGGCCAAAGCGGGAATCAAGAGCGTTGGCATCTCGCCCGGCAGTTGCCGAGCCGCGCAAGCTGAGCTTCAAAGACCAGCATGTGCTCGATAGTCTTCCCGGCGAAATCGCCGCACTGGAAGCGGCAATCGCCATTGCCGAAGACCAGCTGGCCGACTCTGCGCTGTATACAAGGTCCCCTAATCGCTTCACCGAGCTGGTTGCACAGCTCGATACTTTAAAGGCAGAACTCGCAGCAGCGGAACAAAGCTGGCTAAATGCTGCGGAAAAGGCGGAAGAACTGCTACTGGCAAAAGAGTGACGCGCTATTGGTAAGAATCCGGCATCTGGTACCCAACTACGCGGCGGGAAGTGGTGGGAAGCGGACTGGCCGCTTTAAGGCGTCATACGACGAAAAGCTGACTCCCATGGAAAGCTCGCCCGCATCCTGGTCGCTCGACGCGAGTGGCCATTTTCGCCATACAGCCGCTATTGAAGTGCTAGCGTATGATAGCACCGGTCGACAATGATGGAGCGTTAAATCGTGCAGTCAATTCATATTCAACGCTTGATCGCGCTACCGTATATCGATCTGGGAGGGTGGTGCCTGTTGGCACCGAAAATGGTCGAGCGACTGACAATTACTCCGGAATATCAACACCTCAGTGCTACGAGTGCATTATTCATTGGCTGCTTCGGTGCCCAAGCCCTGCTGGGAGGTCTTTTTGTGTATTTCAGCATTTGGCAGAGAAGGACATTTTTAATTTACGCAGTCGCGCTTCTGCCTTTTTTTTGGTTCAATTACTGGTTTGTTTTTGTAGTTCCGATCTTTAACCGCTGGATGGCCTTGGACTTGGGGGCAAACTTGGCGATGCTTGCGCTTAGTGTTTGGGGCTGGAAAATCATGGGTCAGGCCGAGGCAAAGCGTCACCACTGAGGTCGGCACCTGAACGGCCTGTGCTTTGGAGTTTTGCAACGAATTGGCCAGGCGACTTACAGCGTGCCGGCCGCCAGAACCGCAAATGCCGCTTTCGGCGCAACTTCGGACGAACGTCCGCTTCCGGTCTTCGCCCCAGGCATACCGGACGAGAGACACTGGGTCGGATCCTGCCCGGCCGCTTTTCCGCCCGAAAGCGGACGAACAGCGCGGGCTGTAGCAATTGTCAGGTTTTCACCACCAGCGACTGTCAAGACACGATCGGCAGCAAAGGCGGGCTTTGTCGGCCAAAAAAATTGCAATATCCCATGGTTATGGTATGTCGACCGTAGCATGGAGGATTGTCATGAATTGCAGGGTTGCTCTCATCGGCCTGGTTGCAGCGCTTCCGTTTGTCCCCGCAGCAGCCAATATCAGCAGTGTCACATTGTCCGGACCTGGAATTATCACCTACTCCATTCCAGGTCGATACGATTCTCCGCCTCCCGTCGGCACTCTCGTCAACATCACCCAGACAATTACTTTCGGAATGGACCCTTATACTGGATTGCCAGTTGGTCCACCGGATGATTTTACGGGTGATTTTGAGCTATCTATCGATTATCTATACTTGGGATTGATAACTATGAGTGGGTTTATCGACGATAGATTCGCCTATATTTACAATCGCACGCTAACCTTCGACGCCGGGAAACTCGTCGGCATTGACATTTTGGTGGATTATGATCAGTCGGTTGGCGCTTTGACAGAGTCGACATTTTCATCGTATTTGTATGGCTATGACGACGCGAGCTGGGGCGGCACCTGGACACCATTTGCCGATAGCCCGGTTCCCGAGCCGCTCAGCTGGGCATTGCTGGTGGCAGGCTTCGGTTTAATCGGCTCTCGTATCCGGCGGCGCAGGACGCTCGCTGTCTGAATCCAGGTCACTCGCAGACACGTCTATCCGGCCTCAGGCAAATTCCAGCCCGGCGCCGGGGTCCATGTCGACATGTTTCTGGTGCTTGCCCGCGCCATG
>JBBRKH010000071.1:0-8522 GCA_038217965.1 Sphingomonadales bacterium
CAGCGTTTCGCGTCCGATTTCGGTGCCCTCCTTGTCCAGCAGCGCCTTTTCAACCGTGATCGGAACGATTTCCTGCGCAAACCGGCCGGCCACCTGTGCTGTCGCCGCCCGTTGCTGGCTGGTGGCGGCAAATGCGTCCTGTGCCTCGCGGCTGATGCCATAGCGTTCGGCGACGATCTCCGCCGTCTCGATCATGGCCATATAGGCCAGCGGCTCGGCGGCAATCACCGCCTTGCTCCGGTTGCGAAATGCCGGTGCATGCCGGTTTACCGTCAGGGAGATGCTTTCCACGCCTCCGGCGATCGCCACATCGATTTCGTTCACCATGATGCCGCGCGCCGCAATCGCCAGCGCATTCAGACCGGACGAGCATTTCCGGTCCAGCGAGAAGGCCGCCACGCTGTTGGGCAGTTTCGACACGTGCACCGCAAGTCGGCCCGGATTGAAACTCTGCGTGCCCCACTGGTTGCCGGCGCCCAGCACCAGATCATCGACCCGCGCCGGATCGATGCCGGATTCCCTCAGCACGGCGTCCACCACATGGCCGGCAAGCACAGGTGCCTCGGTGTCGTTGAACGCGCCGCGATAGGCCTTGCCGATCGCCGTGCGAGCCGTTGCCACGATGACTGCCTCACGCATGCCGATCTCCTTCAGCGAATTGTCGCCGCGCTCTGGTGGAAGAGGGCCTTTTTCTGTTCGTCCGTCATCTCCGCATTCTGAAACTGCGGCTCGACGGCGCGGGCGTAGGCGCGCTCGGTCGCCGGTCGGCTGCGGATGCGCTCGAGCCAGGCTGCAAGGTTCGGCATCTCGCCGCCGCCGTCCAGCAGCTTTGCGCTGAGCATCGCCCAGGGATAGCTCGCCATGTCGGCAATGCTGTAATGCTCTCCGGCGAGAAAGGCGCGATCGGACAGGCGCTTGTCCATCACTTTCAGCAACCGCAGGCTCTCGTTGGTGTAGCGTTCGATGGCATAGGGCACGGGCTCCGGCGCATAGTTGCGGAAATGGCTGGCCTGCCCCATCATCGGCCCCAGCCCGCCCATCTGCCAGAACAGCCATTGCAGCACTTCCGCCCGGCCATGCGCGCCATCGGGAATGAAGGAACCGTGCTTGTCGGCGAGATACAGCAGGATCGCCCCCGATTCGAACAGGCTGATCCCCGTCTCGTCGTCCACCAGCGCCGGCATGCGGTTGTTCGGCGCAATCGCCAGGAACTCGGGCCTGAACTGGTCACCAAGCCGGATGTTGACCGGCAGCAGCCGATAGGGAAGCGCGGCCTCCTCCAGAAACAGCGTCACCTTGTGCCCATTGGGCGTCGGCCAATAGTGAAGATCGTACATCTGCATGGTGCTCCTGTCCGGGTTTCTGCATTTCTAGCCGGAGTGGCAGGTGGTTGCCCATCCGCAGTCTGGCTAGGATGCCCGGAAAGGGAGACGAATTCGTGGCGTCAGACGCTTTGGCTTTTCCGGGATGGTCGCGCGCGACAGTGGACGACGCCATCGTCAATCCGGAGCTGTATACCAGCCCGCCGGAGTTGCACGCTCTGTATGCAGGGCTGCGCGCCGACGATCCGGTGCACTGGACCCAGCCGACCGGTTTCCGCCCGTTCTGGAGCATCACCCGCCACGCCGACATCGTTGCCGTCGCCAAGGCGAACGATCGCTTCATCAATCGGGAACGGACCTATCTCTCGCCGATCGAGGGCGAGGAATGGATACGCTCGATGACCGGCGATTCGCACCTCTTCCGCACGCTGGTCGATCTCGATGATCCGCAGCATCGCAAACTGCGCCAGATCACCCACAGCTGGTTTCAGCCGGGCGCTGTGCGCGCCAATCTGGAAGCCAAGGTTCGCACCATCGCCCGCCAGCATGTCGAACTCATGCGCAGCAAGGGCGAGAGCCTCGATTTCGTGAACGAAGTGGCACTCTGGTATCCGCTGCGGGTCATCATGATGATCCTTGGCCTGCCGGCGGAAGACGAGCCGCTGATGCTGAAGCTCACGCAGGAAACCTTCGGCTCGCTCGATCCCGATGTCGTCGCACGGTCGCGCACCCTGACGCAAGGCGTTGGCCTGGTGGGCGGCTCCGGCAATCCCCAGGTCGATCTGCTGGCGCTGGCGCAGATCTTCTTCGACTATTTCGGCAAAGTGATAGCAGACCGTCGCGCCAACCCGCGCGACGATGTGTCAAGTGTGATCGCCAACGGCCTGGTCGACGGCGCACCGATCCCCGATCACGAAGCGCTGTCCTATTTTGTCATCACTGCCACCGCCGGCCACGACACCACCAGCTCGACTGCCGCGGGCGGTTTTGCCGAGTTGGCGAAAAATCCGGCGGAGCTGGCGAAACTGCAGGCTGATCCGTCCCGAATTCCGCTGTTTGTCGAGGAATCGATCCGTTGGGTGACTCCGGTCAAGCATTTCATGCGCACCGCGACCGAAGACTGTGTGCTGGGCGTCAAGACAATCCGCAAGGGTGACGGGCTGGCGCTCTTTTACTGGTCGGGCAACCATGATGAAGCGGTGTTTGCCGAACCGCACCAGTTCGACGCCGTGCGCGATCCCAACCCGCACATTGCGTTCGGGCACGGCGTCCATCTCTGCCTCGGGCTGCACCTCGCGCGCCTCGAACTGCGCCTGCTGTTCGAGGAGCTGCTGCCGCAGCTGGCCACTGTCGAACTGGCCGGCGAGCCGAAACTCAGCCTTGCCAATTTCGTCTCTGGCCTGAAAACGCTCCCGGTGCGGGTGACATGGCGCTGAAGGACGATCCGCGCCGGCTGAGCCATGCCGGCTATCCCTTCGCTCTCGTGGTTCCCACCCGCTTCGGCGACGTGGATCTGCACCGGCATCTGAACAACGTCGCCGTGCAGCGCCTGTTCGAGGAAGGCCGCGTGCGGTTTCACCGGCATCTCCGGCAGACGCATCCTGCAATCGGCTGGCCGCATTTTCTGGTGGCCCACCAGGCCACCGATTTCCTGAGCGAAGGCCAGTATCCCGACGATGTCGATGTCCGGCTCGGTGTGGGTGCCATCGGCGGCTCGAGCCATCGTCTGGCGCTCGGCCTGTTTCAGAACGGCCGCGCGTTTGCGCTCGCCGACACGGTGATGGTGCACCGCGCCGCCGAAGGTCCGGGCTCTGCCCCGCTTCCCCAAGCGCTGCGGTCCGCCTTGCAGGAGTATGCACTTGACTGAGGGATTCCACGGCCCCGCTGCCGATGTTGCAGAGCTCCATGCGCTGAACGATCGCTATGCCGATGCCGTCTTCCGCCGCGACGCGGGGGATTGGCGCGCGCTGTGGGCAGCACAGGCGCGCTGGTCGCTGATGGGAACCGTCATCGACGGCAGGGATGCCATCGTGGCGCTTTGGGAAGACCGGATGGCCAGCCTCGCCTTTGTCGGCTTTTTCGTGCAGCCAGGCGCGATTGCTGTTGCCGGAGATGCAGGCGAAGGGCGCATCTGGACGCGCGAACTGCTGGTGTTGCCCGACGGCAGCCGGCTGGACGTGGTGGGCCGCTACGATGATCGCTATGTCCGCACCGGCGGCGACTGGCTGTTTGCTTCACGCACCTACACAAGACTGAACGGATAGGAAGATGCCCATTCTCATCTCCGGCGAAGTGGATTTGGCGGCCGGCACCCGCAGCGATGCGCTCTCGGGCGCCCAGCCCTGGGTCGAAGCCGCGCTCGCCGAAGCAGGCTGCGCGCATTACAGCTGGGCCGCCGATCCGCACCTTCCAGACCGCATTCATGTGTTTGAACATTGGGATTCCGCCGAAACGCTCGCTTCACACCTTGTCAGCCCGGCCTATTTCGGCATGCTGGCGCACATGTCCCGGTTCGGCATCGTGCAGGCGGTTACCCGCAAATACCGCTGCGACCGGGTCGAACCGGTCTATGGTGCAGACGGTGTAGCCTCGGCCAGTTTTTCCGGAGAACCGTCGTGACGAATACCCACGTGACGAATGCCCACGTGACGAATACCCGCGTGACGAACCTGAGCGGAAAGGTGGCGGTCGTCATCGGCGCCGCCGGAGTCGGCAACATGGGGCAGACGATTGCCCGCGCGCTGGCCGATGCAGGCGCCAAGGTTGTTGTTGCAGGCCGCAACGAGGCCAATCTCATGGTCTTGGCCGATGCCATCGGTGGCGACTGGATTGCCTGCGACCTGACGCAGAAGGCCGAAGTCTATGCACTGGCAAGCGAAACCGTCAAGCGGCACGGCAAGGTGGATATCGCGATCAACGCAACCGGCTGGGGCCTGCTGAAGAAGCTGCAAGACGTAACCGAAGACGAGCTCGACGGCATGGTGGCCCTGCAGTTCAAGGGCGTGCATCATTTTCTGGCGGCCTTCGTGGCCGCCATGCCTGCTGGCGGTTCGCTGATCCAGATTTCGTCGGCCTCGACGTTTGCACTGCTGTTCGATCATGCGGCCTACATCGGCACCAAGGCCGGCGCCGACGCGCTGGTGCGGTGCATAGCCAACCAGTATGGCGCAAAGGGCATCCGCGCCAATTCGATCGCACCAGGCATCACTGCCTCGCCGATGACCGCTCAGGCAATGGCAACGCCGGGCATCGAAGCCGCCTTTGCGCGAGAATACCCGCTCGGCCGCATCGGCACGGCTGACGATGTGGCCGATGCCGTGGTCTGGCTCTGTTCCGATGGGTGCTTTCTCACTGGCCAGACGCTGCAGGTGAACGGTGGCCTCACGTTGCGGCGCAATCCATTGCCGCACGAAGTGGGCGCTTCCATTGCCGCAGCAATGGCGGCTGGCGGAACCTGACATGCGCTGGCGTGGCGCACAGACTTTCGCAGCGATCGTCTGGCTGGCGATCGCGTCACCCCTCATGGCTGCAGACCGGACGGTTGCTCTGCCCGATGGGCGAAAACTGAATTTCTTTTGCCTCGGCAAAGGTTCGCCCACCATCCTGCTCGAATCCGGCTGGAGCGCCGATTCGCGCGCCTGGCCGAAGGTGCTGGGCCCTCTTGCGGCCACAACGCGGACGTGCGCCTACGATCGCGCAGGCAGCGGCCGCAGCGATGCCGGCCCGCTGCCGCGCGATGGCGCCGCAATCGCGCGTGATCTGGATGCCGGCCTGCGTGCCGCGCGCATTTCCGGCCCCTTCATCCTGATCGGCCATTCCGCGGGCGGGCTCTACGCGCGCCATTTCGCCAATCTCCGCGCCCGCGATGTGGTTGGCCTGCTGCTTGTGGACAGCAGCGTGGAGCACCAGCAACGCCGGCTGCAAACCGCCTTCGGTCCGGGCGCGGGTTCGCTGGACGGGTTGATCGCACGAGCCAGAGCCTGTGTCTCGGCCGCCAGCGCCGGCAAGATTTCCGCCGAAGACCCGGCAACCAGTGCCTGCGCAACCGAGCCACCGGCCGCAGCGCAGACCCGCTGGGAGGCCCGCCTTTCAGAGCTGCAGACGCTTGACACCAGCACATCCAGCCAGCTCGACGCAGGGCGCGCAAGCTACGGCGACATGCCTGTCAGCACCTTGTCTGCAACGCGGGGCAGGCCGGGCCCAGTCGCCGATATGTGGCTGGCATTGCACGGCGAAATTGCCGCGCGATCTGCTTGCGGTCATTCGCGCCTTGTTGCCGAATCCGGCCATCTGATGATGAAGGACCGGCCCGATGCGATCATCGAGGCCGCGCAGACCCTGCTGGCTGCTGCACGGGCGAACAGCTGCCCGTTTGCGGATCTGGCCGCACCGCCGCCCGCGAGCTGAAAGCCGTTTGCCGGTACAATTGTATTTGCGACGGCATGCGCATCGGACAATGCCGACCGCTTCTGCCGCACTGTCGACTGGCGGGGTGCACTGCATCAGAGCATGGAGCCGGCCGCCGCCGATTGTCAGCGAGCCGGCAGAATCCTCGCGAAAGGATGATGCGCCGAAGCCCTAAAGCGCGGCAAAATGGTGCGCAATCTGCTGGCGACTGGCAATCCAGACATCGGGCCTGGCGGTCACATGCTGGAGAAACTGCTCTAGCGCCGCAATCCGCCCCGGGCGGCCGATGATGCGGAGGTGCAAGCCAAGACTCATCATCTTCGGGTCTCCGGCATTCCCCTCGCGCCAAAGCTGGTCGAAGGTGTCGCGGGCATAATCCAGCCAGGCACGCGGAGTGAGCGAAGGGTCGGTCCACATCTTCATGTCGTTCGTGTCCAGCTGGTAGGGCAGGATGATGATGGGCTTGTCCGTCACCGTTTCGCGATCCCAGAACGGCACATCGCCGGAGTAATCGTCCATATGATAGAGGTAGCCCGCCTCGATCAGCAGGCGGCGGGTGTTGGGTGTGTGCAGATAGCGGCTGAGCCAGCCATATGGGCGCACGCCGACCGTCCGTTCGATGCTGGCGGTGGCCCTGGCGATGAATTCCCGCTCCTGTGCTTCATCGAATTTGAACTGGTGGATCCAGCGCCAGCCATGGCTGACCGGCTCGTGCCCCAGCCCCCGGATGGCCTCGGCAATCGCCGGGTGGTTTTCCAGGCTCATCGCTGCGACCGTCCAGCTTGCCATCACTCCATACCGCCGCAGCAGATCAACCACCCGCGGGGCACCGGCCTTGATGCCGTAGAGATAATTGCTTTCATTGCCGTAATTGCGGATCGGTGCCTTCAGGTGAATGCCCAGCTCGTCCACCGGCTCCATGCCCGTGTCGCCGCGGGCAATGGTCATTTCCGACCCCTCTTCAACGTTCACGACGATGGAAACGGCAACCTTGGCGCCGTCGGGCCACTCCATTCGTTCCTGTTCCATCTGCACTCTCCTGATATGTCCGGACAATTGGCCTGCCCGCGCTCTTGCAGCAAGCCCCTCGACAAGCGATTGTGTCCAGGCAACATGCAGCAATGATCCGCGCTGCGCGACCAGACGAATTTCCCGCGCTCGCCGCCATCGAAAGCGCAGCCGCGCTGGCGTTTCGGGGCACGCCCATGGAATTTGTGCTTGCTCTGCCGGCAGCGCCGGCCAAGCCGCCTGCGCCCTTGCCGGATGCAGCCTTCATCTGGGTTTGCGTGGATGCCGATGACCGGCCGGTCGGCTTCCTGGAGGCGGAGGTTTGCGTTGGCTGGCTGCACATCCTGGAAATCTCGGTGCATCCGGCTGTGCAGCGGCGAGGGCATGCCCGCGCCCTCATCGAGCGCGCCCGCAGCGAAGCGGTGGCGCGGCGACTTGGCTGTCTTTCATTGACAACCGATCACGCCATTGCGTGGAACGGCCCGAGCTATCGCCGCATGGGCTTTGTCGAACTGGCGCCTGCGCAATTGCCGGGCTGGCTTGCCGCAATCCTGCAACACGAAATTTCGCTCGGCTTCGATCCGGCCCGACGGGTTGCGATGGCGCTGCCCGCATGACGTTCCGCAGACAGCCGAGCCAGCAGAACTGGGCGGCAATTGCTGAGCATCTGAAATCGCACGGGCACCGGCTCGATGGCACAGCACGCCAGTTTGCCAGCGGTCTCGCCAATCAGAATTATCTGGTGCAATTCAACGGCGCACCCGCCATCTTCCGCTGCCCGCCGCGCGGCTCGCTGGCGCCCGGCGCGTCCGACATGGTGCGAGAGGCCAAGGTGTTGCGGGCGCTCGCGCCGCACTATCCGCTGGCACCGCACGCACTGCATCTGTGCACCGACCTATCGGTCAATGGCGCGCCGTTTCAGCTGCTCGAGTTCCGCGCAGGGGTGGCCATCGGTGGCGTGCTCCCGGCAGGTCTATCCATTGCGGATGCGCCGTGGATGCTCGATGCCCTGGTCGGTGCGCTCGCGCGCCTGCATGCACTCGATCCCGATGCCATCGGGCTTGCCGATCTGGCGCGGTCCGGCGGATTTGCCGAGCGCCAGCTTCGCGGTTGGACAAATCGCGCCAAAGTTGCCTTTGTCGACAATCGGCCCGAACGGCTTGATGCATTGTTGCAGCGTCTGCGGGATTGCATGCCACCGGACTCGCCCGACAGACTGCTGCATATGGACGCAAAATTGGACAATCTGCTGCTGCTGCCAGCCGAGCAGAAGGCCTCGGCGCTCATCGACTGGGACATGGGGACACTGGGGCCGCCGGCGTTCGATCTGGCCGTGCTGCTGTCTTACTGGATCATGCCGGACGATCCCGATGCGGTGCACGCTTTGCTCGCAGTGCCGTCGCTGGCGCCTGGCTGGCCCGGCCGGGAGGCGGTGACGGGCGCCTATGCACGCGCTGCGGGCAATCTTCCCGCTCACCTCGGCTGGCATCTGGGGCTCGCACGCCTGCGCCTTGCGACCGCCTGGATGCAACTCTATCGCTTGTGGCAGCAGGGAGCGCTTGCCGGCGAACGCTACAGCGACTTTGCAAGGCTGGCCGAAGCCATCATCGACCACGCCCTCGACCAGTTTGGAAAGACCGCATGATCGACTTCAGCATACCGCAACCGCTCGCCGATCTCGCTGCACGGGTGCGCGAATTCGTGACGCACGAGATCATCCCCTACGAGCGCGACGCGCGCCTCACCCAGCATGGCCCAACCGATGCCCTGCGGCAGGAGATGGTG
>JBBRKH010000072.1:0-8505 GCA_038217965.1 Sphingomonadales bacterium
TGACACTCGCCATCCTGGGTGCGTGGACGGCCCTGTATTTCGGGATCAACTATTATCTGATGCTCGATGAACAGGCCGAGCGCTTCGAGCGCATGGCAGCACAGGCCAATTCCGCTCAGCTGGAAATGCTGCGCTACCAGATCAATCCGCATTTCCTGTTCAACACGCTGAACAGCATCAGCACGCTGGTGTTGCTGGCCGAAACGGAACGCGCCAACACCATGCTCTCGCGCCTCTCCTCGTTCCTGCGCTATTCGCTGGTCGGCGAACGTGAGGGGCAGGCAACGGTTGCGCAGGAAATGCAGGCTCTGAAGCTGTACCTGGAAATCGAGCGCACGCGCTTTGAAGAACGCTTGCGAACCCGCTTCGATATCGATCCGGCCGTGTTGAACGCCCGCATTCCATCGCTGCTGCTGCAGCCACTGGTGGAAAATGCGGTGAAATATGCGGTCACGCCACAGGAAGAAGGTGCTGATATTGCCGTTACCGCGCGCGCCGTCGGCGAACGGCTGGAATTGACCGTCTCCGATACCGGGCCCGGCGTCAGCGATAACCGCCCCGGCCCGACCAACGAAGGCACCGGCGTCGGCCTCGGCAACATCCGCGATCGGCTGTTCCAGGCTTATGGCAACAATCATCGTTTCGAAATCATGCCAAACGCAAGTTCACAATCAGGTTCAGCCGGCGTTCAACCCGCAACCGGCAGGGGCAACGGATTGCTGGTTCTCATCGAGATACCCCTGCAGCTTGTGGCGCCCGAGCGCGATGCCGCTCTTTCGGGCCCGAACTATGAGGTTGCCCAATGACAATTCGTACCCTGCTTGTCGATGACGAGTCGCTGGCTGTCCAGGGCCTGGCACTCCGCCTCAAGCCATTTTCCGATGTCGAAATCGTCGGCAGCGCCGGCAATGGTCGCGAAGCCATCCGTTTGATCCGCACCGAAAAACCGGATGTCGTGTTTCTCGATGTGCAGATGCCGGGCTTCGACGGATTCTCCGTCGTATCCGCACTCGCCGATATCGAGCCACCGCTGTTCGTGTTCGTGACCGCCTATTCCGATCACGCCATCCGCGCCTTCGAAGCGCAGGCGGTCGATTATCTGATGAAGCCGGTGGAGCCCGAACGCCTGGCGCAGACGATGGAGCGGATCCGCACCCGGCTGGCCGAGCGCCGGCTGTGCGAAGACGCCGAACGCATGGCTGCGCGCCTCGCCGAAGTCGATCCCGAGCACGTGCCCACCCTCGTTCCCGCGTCCGAGCCTGCCGCAGACCGTTTCGAGCGCATCATCAACGTGAAGGACCAGGGCCAGATCTTCCGCGTCGATGTGGACTCCATCGAGAAGATCGACGCTGCCGGCGATTACATGTGCCTCACCACCGCCGACCAGACCCTCATCCTGCGCGAAACCATGAAGGATCTGGAACGCCGGCTTGATCCGCGCAAATTCCAGCGCGTGCACCGCTCGACAATCGTCAACCTGGACAATGTGCGCCAGGTAAAGCCGCACACCAATGGCGAATGCTTCCTGACGCTCGCCTCGGGCGCGACCGTCAAGGTATCCCGCTCGTATCGCGATGTGGTCGCCCGCTTCCTATAGCACCGCGTCGCCGACAAATGGATTGGTCTTGCGCTCCTGCCCGAAGGTGGACATCGGGCCATGGCCGGGCACGAACGCAGTCTGGTCTCCAAGCGGCCAGAGGCGCGACGTAATGCTGTTCACCAGCGTCGGAAAATCGCCCTTGGGGAAATCGGTGCGTCCGACGCTGCCCTGAAACAGCACGTCGCCAACGATGGCCAGGTTCGACGGCGCGTGGTGAAAGATCACGTGGCCGGGCGTGTGCCCGGGGCAATGCCAGACGTTCAGCGTCAGTTCGCCCACCGTCACCTGGTCGCCGTCAAACAGCCAGCGATCCGGCGTGAAGGCGGTGGCGCCGGCAATGCCATATTGCGCACCCACCTGCGGCGCCATGTCGATCCAGAATTTGTCGTCCGGGTGCGGGCCTTCTATCGGCACGCCCAGCCGCTCGGCGAGCACGCCGGAAAGCCCGCAATGGTCGATATGCCCGTGCGTAATCAGAAGCTTCTCGATGGTAACCTTGTGCTCGGCCGCCACCTTCAACAGATGGTCGAGGTCACCGCCAGGGTCGGTGAACGCCCCGAGCATCGTCTTCGTGCACCAGATGAGCGTGCAGTTCTGCTGCAGCGGCGTCACCGGCACGATGACGGCTTGCAGGGGAGGAGCGGCTTGAACGGGTGGTTGCATCGGCCTGATGTGGTCAACCGCGCCCGCGCTGTCCAGCCCCCTTCCCGGATGCAGTCTAATCGGCCAATGCAGGCGCGATGAGACCAACCTCCGACATTCCGCACGGCGACGCCGATTTTGCGACGCTGAAGCGTTTCCTGCCCTATCTGTGGCCGGCCGGGCGGCCAGCGTTGAAAGCGCGCGTGGTGATGGCGCTGGTGCTGGTGATGCTGACCAAGGCGATCCAGCTGGTGATGCCCTTTGCCTACAAGGGGGTGATCGACCGGATGGCGGGCGCATCCACTGGTTCTGATGCGGTTTGGGTCATTGTTGCGCTCGTCTGGGCCTATGCCGGCGCCCGCTTCGCGGCGGTGTTGTTCGACAATGTCCGCAACACGCTGTTCGAGCGCGTTGGCAACGAAGCGACCCGCGATCTGGCGGTGGAAGTGTTCCGCCATCTGAACACTTTGTCGCTACGCTTCCACATCGAGCGCAAGACCGGATCGATCACCCGAATCATCGAACGCGGCACCAAATCCATCGATCTGATGCTCTATCTGCTGCTGTTCAATCTGGCCCCTGTTGTCATCGAGCTGGTCGCCGTCTGCGTCATTTTCGGGACCCAGCTTGGCATCGAGCTGGTGATCGGCACTGTGGTCATGGTGATTGCATATGGCCTGTTTACCTGGAAGGTGACCTCCTGGCGCACCGAGCTTCGCCGCAAGACCGTGGAGCTGGACAACAAGGTGAGCGCGCGTGCGGTGGACGCGCTGCTGAACTACGAAACGGTGAAATACTTCAATGCCGAGCAGCTGGAGGCGCGCCGCTATGAACGCGCGGCCACCCGCTTTGCGGAAGCGGCGATCAAATCGGAGAATTCGCTGGCCTGGCTCAATATCGGGCAGTCGGTCATCACCAATCTGATGATGGGCGGCGCCATGGCGTGGACGGTCTATGGCTGGAGCGAGGGCCGCTTCACGCCCGGTGATGTGGTTCTGGTGAACACCTTGCTGGCGCAGCTCTTCCGCCCGCTCGATATGCTGGGCATGGTGTATCGCGAAGTGAAGCAGGGCCTGATCGACATGGACGCCATGTTCCGGCTGCTGGATACGCCGGCCGAAATCGTCGACGTGCCGGGAGCAGCGGCGCTTGCCGTCATCGGCGGCGCGGTCAGCTTCCGCGATGTCCACTTCGCCTACGAACCCCGCCGCCCCATCCTGAAAGGCATCAGCTTCGAGGTGCCAGCCGGCAGCCGAACGGCAATCGTCGGGCCGTCGGGCGCCGGCAAGTCGACGCTGGCGCGCATCCTCTACCGCTTCTATGAAATCCAGCAGGGTAGTGTGTGCATTGATGCCCAGCCGATCGGCGGCGTGACCCAGGATTCGCTGCGCAAGGCCATCGGCATCGTGCCGCAGGATACCGTCCTGTTCAACGACAGCATTGGCTACAACATCGGCTATGGCCGCGAAGGTGCGAGCCAGGCGCAGATCGAGGCGGCGGCGCGGCAGGCGCAAATTCACGATTTCGTCATCAGCCTTCCCGATGGCTACGACACCGTGGTCGGCGAACGCGGCCTCAAGCTTTCAGGCGGCGAAAAGCAGCGGGTGGCGATTGCCCGCACCATCCTGAAAAATCCGGCGCTGCTCATCCTGGACGAGGCGACCAGCGCGCTAGACAGTGCCACCGAGGCGGACATTCAGGATGCACTGGATGCCGTTGCACGCGGACGAACAACACTGATGGTTGCGCATCGCCTGTCCACCATTGCCGATGCCGACCAGATACTTGTCATGCGCGACGGGCAGATTGCCGAGCGCGGAACCCATTCCGAATTGCTGGCGGAAAATGGCCTGTATGCAGAGCTATGGGCCCTGCAGGCCAGCGAAGAAGCGCCCGCCGAACCTGCCTGACAACATCGTTGCCGAAGCTATTGCGCCACGGCCAGCGCCATCGGCGCATTGCTGGCCGACATGGCAATGAAGCTGAACCCTCCGACGAAACCGAGGCTGAGCGCAAGAAGCAGAATTCGCATGGTGGTCATCGCGGGTACCATCGGCTTTCGAGTCCTTATACGGCAACGTAGGCACCTTATGCATGGCCGACACGACAAGCGTATGACGAACGCGCGGAAAACAAAGTGAATGATTGTGAACATGCCACGAGGCAAAAAATATTCCCCGCCTGGCCAGCGCCAGACGGGGAAAGGCATCGGGGGGTGACCGATGGTATCGCTTTGAAGCTCAGGGCAGCAACACGCTGTCGATCACGTGAATCACGCCATCCGACTGGTTGACATCGGCGATGGTGACATTTGCAGTTCCGCCTTTGCTGTCGGTCAGCATCAGCAGTTTGCCGTCGGTGCGCACTGTCAGCACCCTGCACGGTCATCAGTTTCGCCGAGCCACCGCCCAGGGCTTTGAAATGCATGGGAAATCCTTTGTCTGAGGTTTGAACACCGGCGTCTCGAACTGTTACGGGCGAGCCAGACGCGCGGTTTCAGCCAGCCGTCAAAGGTTGGTCAGTTTTCCGGTTGCAACCACCGGCCCGGTCGGCAGGCCGGTCGGCGAGCCGCCCGCAGGTTCCAAGCTTACAGCGAGCACCGCGCCCTCTGCCACAAGCTTCAGGAGCGTGGGCGAAACGTCCACCTTCTGCACACCGCCCAGATCGATCAGGCCGAGCGAACGCGGAGTGCCATCGGCGGGAATCAGCCAGAGCTGGGGCACACGGCCGTCCAGATCCTCGGTTGCAACCGGCGAGACGACGACACTGCTACGCCCGGTATCGAGCGATGCGGTCACCAGCGGACGTCCGCTTTCGGCTGCCAGCGTCGCTGCCAGCAGATTGCCCTGTGGCGCGGCCGCCGGTGGCACCACAACCGGCGCAGGGGCCGACGGCCGGGTGACCAGCAAAGCAAGAGCAAGCGAGGCGAACGCTGCGGTTGCACCCTGCCAGATGCCAAGCCGGCTCCACCAGGGGGCCGATGCGACAGCACCAGCAGCCTGAAACCCGGCTTCTTCGCCGATTTGCGTGTCTATGCGATTCCACAAGGCGGCCGAAGGCGCAACCGGCGCAACCTCGTCGGCCAGTGGAAGCAGTTGCTCGATCCAGCTGTTGCAGAGGGCGGCAAACTCCGGGTCGCTTGCCCGGCGTGCGTCGGCTTCGCTGCGCGCGCGGCCGTCGAGCGTGCCCAGTGCCCATTCCATCGCCAGCGCTTCCATCGGCGAAATGTCATCGGGCAGTTCGGGGGAAAGGGGATCGGTCATGAGGCCACCCTTTCGCGCATTTGCCTGAGGCCGCGGAACACCCAGGTCTTTATCGTGCCGACCGGCAGACCTTCGCGGCGCGCCAGTTCATCATAGCTCAGCCCATCCAGATAGGCGGCGCGGAGGATGGCGGCATGGCGCGGGTCCAGCCCGGCAAGCGCCCGGTGCACGGTGCGCTCGGTGTCGTTCGCATCGGCCAGAGAATCGGCGCGGGCATGCGGATCTGCGAGTGGTTCCAGCGCCTCGGCCGAGCCGGAGGGACGACTGCCGCGCGCCCGGATGCGGTCGATCGCGCGGTTTCGCGCAATCGTCAGCATCCAGGCAGCAGGGCTCGCCCGTGCCGGATCATACTCCGCAGCCTTGCGCCAGATCGTGATGAAAACCTCCTGCACGACGTCTTCGGCCTCGTGCCGATCCCCCACGATACGGGCAACGACGCCTAGCAGCTTCATTCCAACCGAATCATAAAGATGTTTAACGGCGGCGCGGTCACCATCGCCGATGCGCGCCAACAGGGCGGCAACATCCACAGGCTCCCCTGTCACTGCCGCACCGCCATCTGTATCGGCCCTTCCGCCCGCCCATGGACGAACTGGTCCACATAAGCATTGCCGCTCTTGTCGAGCGCACTGACGGGTCCCTGCCACACGATCTTTCCGCCGTGCAACATGGCAACTTTGTCAGCAATCTTGCGCGCCGAGGCCATGTCGTGGGTGATGGTGACCGCCGTTGCGCCCATTGCCTTTACCTGCGCGCGAATCAGATCGTTGATCACGTCTGCCATGATCGGATCGAGCCCGGTCGTGGGCTCGTCGAAAAAGATGATGTCGGGCGCCGAGGCAATGGCTCGCGCCAGCGCCACCCGCTTCTGCATGCCGCCGGAAAGCTCGGCCGGCCACAGATCCGCCACATCGGCCGGAAGGCCCACGCGTGCCAGGGTTTCGATGGCCAGCCGGTGCAGTTCCCGCCCGCGAATCGCCTTTCCCGAAGTGAGCGCGAAGGTCACGTTTCTCCAGACGGGCAGCGAATCGAACAGCGCGCCGCCCTGGAACAGCATGCCGAACTGCCCTCGTGCGCTATCAAGCGCGTGCCCGCCAAGGCCGACAAGCTCTTGCCCGTCCAGTTGGATCGACCCGGCATCCGGGCGGATCAAACCCAGGATGCATTTCAACAGCACCGACTTTCCGGTGCCGGACCCGCCGATGACAACAACCGATTCGCCGCGCGCGACTTCGAGATCGACGCCATCCAGCACTTGCTTTGCACCGAAGGACTTGCTGACCCCGGCGAGGGTGAGCCCCGCGCTCATGCGCCGAACACCAGCACGGTGATGATGAGGTTGGTCAGCAGGATGAGTATGAAGGCGGTGACCACCGCATGCGTTGTTGCCCGGCCCACACCGGCTGCCCCGCCGCTCGAATGATAGCCATGAAAGCAGCCGGCCAGCGCGATGATGAAGCCAAACACTGCCGCCTTCACCAGCGAAGAGACGATATCGTCCGGTTCCAGAAATCGGCGGGTGGTTTCCAGATAGCCGGCGCCATTGAAGCCCAGCCGCGTTGTCGCGATCACATAACCGCCCATCACACCGATGATGTTGGCCACCAGCACGAGAAAGGGCAGCATCAGCGTGGAGGCAACCATGCGCGGGGCAATCAGATAGCGCCACGGATCGGTGCGCAGCGTCACCATGGCATCGAGCTGCTCGGTCACCCGCATTGTCGCCAGTTCGGCCGCCATCGCAGATGATACCCTCCCGGCCACCATCAACCCGGCCAGCACCGGGCCGAGTTCGCGCACAATGGCGATGACGGTGACCGCTGGAACGGTGGACGACGCATTGAAACGCGAACCGCCGACATAGATCTGCTGCGCCAATGCCGCACCGGTAAACAGCGCCGTAAGCCCCACCACCGGCAGCGAGAACCAGCCGATCAGCGCCATCTGCTCGCCAAGCCGCGCCGGATACCAGGGTGGGCGCACGGCCCGGCCCAGCGCTGTCCCCGCAAAAACGGCCAGCTGCCCGATGACGCCGAAAGCCTGCAGCACGAATGCGCCAAGCGCGATGAGGAGAGCCGCAAGAAAATTCATGTCCAGATGCGCTCGTAGCGGCTGGAGAGCGACACGAGCAACTCATACTGCGAAAACCCGCCTGCGGCAGCGAGGCGCGCAATGTCGAAACCAAGCGGCATCCAGTCCCCCTCGGCAATGTCGGCATCCGTCACATCGACGGCAACCATGTCCATAGAAATGCGCCCGACGAGCGGCACATCGATGCCACGAGACACAAAACGCAGATGCGGTTGCAAGCGGCAGAAGATGCCGTCGGCATACCCCAGATTGACGATGGCCACCTTGCTGATGCGGGCAGCCCGCCAGGTTGCGCCGTAGCCCACGGTTTCGCCTGCGGCCACATCGCGCACCTGGATCACCCGCGCGTGCGGTTGCACCACTGGCCGCACGCGGGCGTCCGGGTGCGGCGTTCCTCCATACAGGCCGAGCCCGGGGCGCACACCGTCGAAGCTGAAATCATGCCCTCTGCAGATGCCCGCCGAATTGGCGAGATTGTGCAAGGCGGAGGGAGTTGCTGCTGCTATGTCGCGAAAGCGGGCCAGTTGCAGCTTCGTCAAAGGGTGTGCAGGATCGTCCGCGCAGGCAAGGTGGCTGTGCACGGTGTCGATAGCGATGGCCGCCGCCGCCGGCAGATCCTCGGGCGCCATGCCCAGCCGGTTCATCCCGGTTTCCACCATCAGATCGGCGATCCGGCCGGGAAACACTGCTTGCCATGCCGCGCATTGGGAGGGCGTGTTCAGGACGGGTCGAGCCCACTGCATCGCAGCCGCGGCCGGCGCATCATCCAGGGTAAAGCCGTGCAACACGCGGACGCTGATGCCCGTGCCCGGCTGCCCCAGCGCTTCGGCTTCCGCCCAGCTTGAAACCGCAAACGAGCGGCAGCCGATCGCTGCCAGTCGGCGCGCAACTTCGCAGGCGCCGAGACCA
>JBBRKH010000073.1:0-8485 GCA_038217965.1 Sphingomonadales bacterium
CATCGGCGATGCCGAGGTCGATTTCATGCTGTGCGAAATCGGCGGCACGGTCGGCGATATCGAATCGCTGCCCTTCATCGAGGCGATCCGCCAGCTCAGGAACGATCTGGGGCGCGGGCGAAGCGTCTCCATCCATGTGACGCTGGTGCCGTTCATTGCCGCCGCCGGCGAGCTGAAAACCAAGCCGACCCAGCATAGCGTGCGCGAGCTGGCGTCGCTCGGCGTGCAGCCCGATGTGCTGGTGTGCCGCTGCGAGCAGCCGCTGCCCGAAAGCGAGCGCGCCAAGATCGCGCTGTTCTGCAACGTGCGCAAAGAGGCCGTCATCCCGGCGCTGGACGCCCGCAGCATCTATGATGTGCCAGCGCAATATCATGCCGAAGGACTGGACGACGAAGTGTTGCGCGCCTTCGGCATCGAGCCGGCCGCACCCCCCGCAATGGAGCAATGGGCGGACATCATGGACCGGCTGGCCAATCCGGAAGGCGAAGTCACCGTCGGCGTGGTTGGCAAATATGTCGGCCTTCCGGACGCCTACAAATCGCTGATCGAGGCGCTGGTGCACGGCGGCATCGCCAACCGCGTCAAGGTCAACATCCAGTGGATCGACGCCGAACTGTTCGAGGCCGCAGACAGCGACATCGCAGCGCGGCTGGAGCCGCTGCACGCCATCCTGGTTCCGGGTGCGTTTGGCGAACGCGGCGCGCAGGGCAAGATCGCCAGCATCCGCTTTGCCCGCGAGCGGCGGGTGCCCTATTTCGGCATTTGTTTCGGCATGCAGATGGCTTGCGTGGAGGCAGCGCGCAATCTCGCCGGAATCGCCGACGCATCATCGACCGAATTTGGCGCGACCAGCGAACCCGTCGTCGGCCTGATCACCGAATGGATGCGCGCCGAAGGCCTTGAACAGCGCGAGGCGGACGGCGATCTGGGAGGCACGATGCGGCTGGGCGCCTACCCCGCAGCCCTGTCGGGCAACAGCCACGTCGCTGCCATCTATGGGCAGACCGCCATCTCCGAACGCCACCGCCACCGCTACGAAGTCAACATCGGCTACCGCGACCAGCTCGAGGCCAGCGGCCTCGTCTTCACCGGCATGTCACCCGACGGCCGCCTGCCCGAAATCGTCGAGCGGCCGGATCACCCCTGGTTCGTCGGCGTGCAGTTTCACCCGGAGCTGAAGTCCAAGCCGTTTGCGCCCCACCCGCTGTTCGCCAGCTTCATCGAGGCAGCGGTCAAGCAAAGCAGGCTGGTTTGAGCGGCTGTGTGATCGGTACATCCGTGCGCGCAGCGCGACTGGGGCCCCGGCCCCAGACCCCGATAGTTTGGCCTGGCATCAGGTCCGCACGGGGCGACTGCAAAGTCGGCTGACGACGTTGTATACGGACGTTCATTGACTCCAAGCCTCTATGCCTGGCTGTATATCCGAAGAAAAACTGCGTTAACGGAAGACAGCCAGTGACCGCATCCCTTGCCGACCTCGATTCAAGCGTCAGCCGCCGGGTTTTCATCGGTGGGGCCGCAATGGGCCTGAGCACCGTTGGCTTCGCTCAAGCACCTGCCAGATCGCCTATGCCGGTTGTTGATGTGGTTGCGCTGCAGGTATTGGACGACAATGCGACGTTCGGGCCGTTCCTTCCGGACCTTGTTTTGCCCGGCCTGAAGGTTGTGCGCCACACCGGCGATGCCGGCAACTCTGCCATGTCGCGGAATGCCCTGCAGGCAGAGTTCGGCCTGTCGATCCTGGCCACATCGCAACGTGCCGGCGCCACGGCCAAAGTATTGGTCGATTTCGGCTATTCCCGTGAGACAATCAGCAACAATCTCGCGCTGCTCGGAATCGACCTTTCCAATCTGGATGCCGCTGTCCTCAGCCATGGACACCTTGATCATTACGGCGGATTTCCGGGCTTTTTCGGGCAAAACAGCAGCCGCAAAGTCCCGCTGTATGTCGGCGGCGAAGAGGCGTTTTGCGAAAGGGTTGCGATGATTGGCAATCCCCCGCTCTTGATGGGTTCGCTCGATCGCAACGCACTTGCGGACGCAGGCTTCAGCGTGCGTGTCTCCAGCACGCCCGAAGTTATCAAGGGTCAGGCGTTTACAAGCGGCACCATACCGCTTGTCAGCTTCGAGCGCGCCGCGATTCCAACACAGATGCGCCCCGGCAAGGGTTGTCAGAAAACCGGGCTCGACCCTGCGAAGAGCAAGGCAACACAGCTTCCCGACGATGCCGAGCACGAGCTGGCGACCTGCTATGTCGTTAAAGGGTTGGGCTTGATCGTCATAGCGTCCTGCAGCCATCGCGGGGTCATCAACAGCGTTCGACAGGCGCAGAAAATCTCGGGCGTCGACAAGGTGCATGCTGTGGTCGGCGGCTTTCATCTCGTCCGGCCGCGCACCGAAGACGAAGCCAGAAAGACCGTCGCCGAGTTTGCTGTGATCGACCCCACCTATATCGTGCCGATGCACTGCACCGGCGACGTTTTCACACAGGAAGCATTGCGCGTGATGCCGCAAAAAATGGTGCGTTCCTACGTCGGGACAGAATTGCTATTTTCTGCATAGCCGGCCGCGAAAACAGCCGGACCGCAAGCCACCCGATTGCAGACGTTGAAGCTCGAACTGGCGCTTCAGGCACCCGGCATGTCCGGGCCTGCTGTTCGGCATTGCAGTGCGCGGTTTGACGCCCCCATCCGATGCCATTTCAGGATGGCAGCAGCATGACGACAGGATTTCCATGAAATTGCCCCGGTTGCAATCACGGAAATTCGCAGCACACCGCCGCAGCGGCGGTTGCGCCGCTCAGGCAGTCGGCGCGGGCACCGTCTTGGCGGCAGCATCGGCGGCTGCGGCAGGATCGGTGCCTGCGGCAGGATCGGCGGCGGCCGCTGCGATCGGCGCCGCCGGCACCGGCAGCGGGCTGTCGCTTTTCGAGTTCAGATATGCCAGCAGGTTGGCGCGTTCCTCGGGCTTGCCGATGCCGGCGAAGCTCATCTTGTTGCCGGGGATGTATTTTTTCGGATTCTCGATCCAGGCGGAGAGGCCTTCCCAGTCCCAGACCTTGCCGGCCGTCGCCATCATGCCGTCGGAATAGCCGAACCCGCCGACTTTGGCGTGCTGCGCTCCCACGATGCCATAGAGATTGGGACCGATGCCGATCGCGCCGCCCTTGTCGATGGTGTGGCACGCAGAACATTTCTTGAAGGCTGCCTCGCCCTTGGCAATGTCTGCCGTCTGCAGGAAGGCGGCGATCGGTTTTGCGACCTCGGCGGGGCCGGCTGCAGTGCTAGTTTCCTCCACGCCTTCGACGATGTAGGCCGGCTTTTCAAGCGGGTGCGGAGCAAACATGTATCCGGTGAGGATGGAAAGGCCCAGCACGGACGTCAGCGCAGCCAGCACCCAGCCGGCAATCTTGTTCCACTCGTAACTGTCCACCTGATGGTCTCCGCGTGCAGCAAGGCGGCGCACGCACGGGGCCGGCCGCTGGATAATCTTGGCGGCTGCATAGGCAGCGGTTGGGGAATTGGCAATGCCGCACTGCAGCGGCAAGGTTGACGCACACGCGTTTCCTGCCGCAAGCGTCGCTGCGAAAATGGAACAATATCCCCCCCCCGCCCGTAATCTCGTTGCCGCCATGCGCGAGGCCGCCGCCGCCGATCCTTCGCGCGCCGTTGCCTTTCAGGGCGCGCCCGGCGCCTATTCGCACCAGGCGGTGCGCGAAGCCTGCCCGGATGGCCTGCCGCTGCCCTGCTTCAGCTTCGAAGAGGCGATGGAGGCGGTACAAGACGGCCGCGCCGGGCGCGCGGCCATCCCGATCGAGAACAATCTGCACGGGCGGGTGGCCGATGTGCACACGCTGCTTCCGGAGAGTGGGCTTTTTGTGACCGGCGAACATTTTGTGAAGGTGGAGCACTGCCTGCTTGGCGCTCCGGGGGCTGTGCTGGAGCAAGTGCGCGAGGTGATCAGCCACCCGCAGGCGGTGGGGCAGTGTCGCAAACGGCTGCGAAGCCTGGGGCTGCGCTCGGCGGGCTTTGCCGACACCGCGGGCGCGGCGGCGGAAGTTGTGGCCCGCGCGGACCCGGGGCTTGCAGCGCTGGCTTCGCGCCTGGCCGGCGAACTCTATGGCAACAGCCTGCTCGATGCCGGAATGCAGGATGCCGACCACAACCGAACGCGGTTTCTGATCCTGGCGCGCAGCCCGCTGCCGGGGCCAATAGCGGGACCGGCGAAAACGACGCTGAGCTTCGAGGTGAAAAACATCCCCGCCGCGCTGTTCAAAGCGCTGGGCGGCTTTGCCACCAACGGGGTGAACCTGACCCGGCTGGAGAGCCAGCTGCGCGGCGGCGGCTTCACGGCGGCGGATTTCCTGATCGATATCGAGGGCACGCCCGATCTCCCGGGGGTGGCCCGCGCGCTTGAGGAATTGCGGTTTCACACGAAGTGGGTGCGGCTGCTCGGCAGCTATCCGGCGGCGGACGCTTTTACGTCCTAAACATCC
Organism: Sphingomonadales bacterium; assembly: GCA_038217965.1. GTDB lineage: Bacteria > Pseudomonadota > Alphaproteobacteria > Sphingomonadales > Sphingomonadaceae > Sandaracinobacteroides. The sequence goes on from JBBRKH010000073.1 coordinate 4,496, forward strand.
GGCAGCCATGGCCGTTTACGGATGCGCAAGTTTGCGCCCGTGAAAGGCTTCTGCTGCCGTGACTGCGTTGTTCAAGCCGCCGATTGCCTTCGAGAAATCGGTCGGATGGGCCGATCTCGTCAGCATCGGGGAGGACGGTGATCCTTTCTGGCTGAAGGTGCGCACCGCGCAGATCGGTTTTCTCTCGCGCTATCTGCCGTTCAATGTGCTGGTGGCGAGCAGCAACAGTGCGGTCGTGCTGGCGGCGCTGGCGGACAAGGTGTCGCTTTTCGTGCTGGCACTGTGGTTCATCCTGCAGCTGGTGATGATCCTGTTGTGGGTGGAGCGCGAGGTGCGCGAGCGTGTGACGGGCAAGCGGCGCTCGGTCACGCCGCGCTACGTGCGGCAGGTGGCGCTCGAAATGGCGGTTATCGGGGCGGCCTGGGGCATGCTGTTTGCCGATGTGCTGCCACGGATCGATCCGGGAAGCTCGATGCTGGTCGTCGCGATGACCATGGCGGCGGTCGGGGTCACCGCCTTCACGACGGCAATCTTCCCGCTCGGCGCACTGGCACTGTCCGGGCCGATCGTCGTTGGCACGGCATGGGGCATGATTGCCAACCAGTGGGATGATCTGTGGATGATCCTGATCGTGGTGGCCAGCTACCTTGTTGTCACCGTTCGCAGCAACGTGCTCACGACATTTGCCTTTCTGGCGCGAATGAAGACGCAGGACAGGCTTATGGAACAGGAGGAGGTGGTCAGGCTTCTGCTGAACGAGTTCGAGGCCAACGGCAGCGACTGGCTGTTCGAATTCGATTCGTCGGGCAAGCTGACCTTCGCATCCAATCGCTTTGCCGAAGCCGTGCGGCGGCCGATCGAAGATGTCACCGGCTTGCACTGGCTGTCGTTTCTCACCGATCGTCCATCGCGCGAAATGCTGTTTGCCATCACGAAGAAGGCGCAGCCCTATCGCGATGTGCTGCTGAAGGTGGAAGTGGAGGGCGAAGCGCGCTGGTGGTCCCTTTCTGGAACGCCGAAATTTGATCGCGAGGGCCGGTTGCAGGGCTATCGTGGCGTTGGCTCCGACGTGACCGAGCGGCAGCGCGCGGCGGAGCGGATTTCAGAGCTTGCGACCTTCGATGCGCTCACCGGCCTCGTCAACCGCCGCATCATAAACCAGCAACTGCATGACGGCCTGCGCTCGCCAGACGGCGTCGGCTTGCTGTTCGTCGATCTGGATCGCTTCAAGGCCGTGAACGACAGCCTTGGGCATGGCGCGGGGGATCGGTTGCTGGCAAGTGTGGCGCTTCGGCTTACCGAAACGGTCGGCACCGACGGGCTTGTCGGCCGACTGGGTGGCGACGAATTCGCCGTTGTCGTGCGTAGCGGCGACGCCGCCGCTGCCACGGTGCTCGGCGAGCGCATCATTGCGGCAATTTCGGACCCCTATTGCATCAACGGCAGCCAGGCGCTGATCGGCGCCAGCGTCGGCCTGGCGGTCGGCCCGGCGGACGGCGACACTGTGGAGGCGCTGATGCGCTCGGCGGATCTGGCACTCTATGATGTGAAGGGCAAGGGGCGCGGCTCGGTCCGCCAATATGATCGCGCCATGCACAAGCGCGCCGAGGATCGGCGCTCGCTCGAGCTGGATCTGAAGAATGCGCTCGGCGCCGGGCAGTTGCGCCTGGCCTATCAGCCGGTGGTGGACGCCATCGACGAGCGCATCGTCGGCTTCGAAGCGCTGATGCGGTGGCGCCACCCCGTGCACGGCGAAGTGTCGCCGTCGGTGTTCATCCCGATCGCCGAAGAGGCTGGGCTGATCGGCGCGCTGGGCAAATGGGCGCTGGTGGAGGGGTGTCGCGTTGCTGCCACCTGGCCGCGGCATATCAAGCTCGCCGTGAACCTGTCGCCGCTGCAGTTCGATGATCCGACGCTTGTGGAGCAAGTGCGGCAGACGCTGGCGCGCTTCAAGCTGGCGCCGCAGCGGCTGGAACTGGAGCTGACCGAAAGCCTGTTTCTCCATGAGCGCCCGCAGACCACCGCCATGCTGAAGGCGCTGCACAGCATGGGGGTGGGCTTTGCGCTCGATGATTTCGGCACTGGCTATTCCTCGCTCGGCTATCTGCAGAAAATCGCCTTCAACCGCATCAAGATCGACCGAAGCTTTGTGCAGGCCAGCGTTGCGGAAGGCGGCGAATCCACCGCCATCATCCAGGCAATCGTGGCGCTTGCTGAAAAACTGGGCATGGAAACCACCGCTGAGGGCACCGAAACCCGCGCCGAATTCGAAGCCATGCGGCGGCTGGGCTGTGCCCAGATTCAGGGCTTCTTCTTCGGTCGGCCCATGCCGGCAGACGATGCCGCCCGGTTGCTGGACCGCGCACGGCCGCTGCTGGAGTTTGCCGACGAGGCGCCACTGGTGTGACGGCCTGTTTCGCCGGACTTCCTTTTCCTGTCGGACCATGCACCATCAGCGCGCGCTGGCGGCCCAGTTCGCAAGGAGGGTGTGCGCAATGGCAAATGGCGGCGGTGCCTGCCATTCCCCTTCGCCGCGCAAGGCCGCTGCGCATTCTTTCCGGGTGATCCATCGGGCGGCAGCGATTTCGGTTTCGTCCAGCGTCAGCTCGAAGCTGTCGGCGTCGGCATAGGCGGCCATCATCAGGCTGGCGGGGAAGGGCCAGGGCTGGCTGGCAAGGTAGCGGACATTCGCCACCCGGATGCCGGCCTCTTCGTGCAGTTCACGGGCGACTGCCTCTTCCAGCGATTCGCCCGGCTCCACGAAGCCGGCGAGGGCCGAGAAGAAGCCGGCGGGGAAATTGGGTCCGCGACCGACGAGGGCCATATCGTCCAGCAGGGCCAGCATGATGACGACCGGATCTACGCGGGGAAAATGCTCCGCGCCGCAAGCCGTGCACAGGCGGCTGTAACCAGCCTTTTCGGGGCGGGTCGGCGCGCCGCAGGCGGCGCAGAAGCCGTGCCGACGATGCCAATCCAGGACGGAGCGGGCCTGCGCGATGATGGCTGCGCGGCCGTCTGCCAGCCGCATGCCGGCTGCGCGGGCATCGGTTGCACGGCCGGGCAGATCGCCGATCGGGCAATCGATGGCAAAGCGTGGCGAGCCGTCCCGTTCCAGCCCGAGAAACACCGTTGGCCCGTCGTGCTCCAGCTCGCTGCGGCGCGCCCACAGCAGTTCGCCGCCGTCTTCGGTCAGCACCGGCTTCAGCTCATCGAGCACCAGCCAGCGCGCGCTGGGGTGCATGCGCGCCATCTGGATGGCCTGCGTGTCGCGGCGGAGATGGTCGGCGCGATCAAGCGTGCCGCCAGTGTAGCCAAGAATGAAGCTCATGCTGCCTCGAAGCAGGGTTGGACTTCGGAGGCAAGCACCGCCGCCACCGCCTTTTTGTAGAGGGTGGGTAGGCCGATGCTGGCAAGCTGCGCGCGCGGAACCCATTCGAGCCCGAGATTGGACGGCGCGTCGGTGCCAGCCTGCAGCCGGGCGATCCGCATGTGCAGCAGCAGCTCGAAATGGGTGAAGCCGTGGGGGATCGCAGCCGGGAGAGGCTGCCAGCGGGCCGGAAAGGGCGGCGCTTCATCCGGCGGGCCGATGCGCCAAGCCGTCCCCGGAAGGCCGAGCATTCCACCCAGCATGCCTTTGGGGGGCCTCCGCAGCAGTGCGACGGCGCCGTGCTGCTCGATCCACCAGGCGATGCCCTGCTTTAGCGGGCGAGGCTTCCTGGCTGGCTTCACGGGAAAGGCGGTGGGTGTGGCGCGGGCGTGGGCGACGCAATGCGGGGCCAGCGGGCAGGCAGCACAGGCGGGCTTGCGCGGGGCGCAGATGGTGGCGCCGAGATCCATCATCGCTTGCGCGAAGTCGCCGGGGCGGCTGCCGGGAACATGCGGTTGCAGCCGGGCCTTCAGCATGGCTTTGGCGGCCGGCAGCGGCTCGGCAATCGCAAACCAGCGGCTGGCCACGCGCTCGACATTGGCGTCGATCACAACCGCCGGCTC